>NZ_DAXETW010000030.1:0-62921 GCF_051155795.1 Longibacter sp. | reverse complement strand
TTGCAGATGGAAAATTCAGGATTGAGCATTGAAGATTATGGAACTGGCGCGGGCCGTTGAACTGTGAACGCGCCGCCGCACCCACACCTCAGACCTCACACCCCAACCCCCCTAGCTCTTCACGGGCGGCTCATGGAGTGGGTGGAGCGAACGCGGTCTCATTTCGTTGGCCCGACTGTTGTCTACACCGAGTGGTCACCATCGCCTCCTCCCTGCAACTGCCTCGACCTATGGAGCTTCACTACGCGGAATACGGCAACGACGGACCGCCGTTGATCATCCTTCACGGTCTGCTTGGGGCTCATGGAAACTGGCACACCCTGAGCCGGACGCGCTTCAGCGAGCACAGCCACGTCTTTGCCGTGGACCAGCGGAATCACGGGGAAAGCCCGCATGCCGACCGGTTCGATTACGACGTCATGGCGGAGGACACCCGCGCATTCATCGACCGGCTCAACGCAGGAAGCGGTACCCTGCTGGGCCATTCCATGGGAGGAAAAACCGCCATGAACACGGCGCTTCGGTACGGGCGGGTCGTGGATCGACTGATCGTCGTCGACATGGCGCCGCGGTCCTATCCGCCGCTCCATCAGCCGATCATTGACGCGCTGCAGCAGATTGATCCCACCACATACGAAGACCGCTCCGCGATTGACGACGCGCTCGCGAAGGATGTCCCGTCGTTTGCGGTCCGGCAGTTTCTCTTGAAAAACCTGCACTACGACACCGGTGACGGAAAGTACCACTGGAAGATGAATCTGCCGGTGATCGCCAAAAACTATGATCGCGTCAATGAACCCGTGCGATCGGATTCACCGTTTGACAAGCCGGCGCTGTTCGTTCGCGGAGCCGACTCGACCTACGTACAGGACGACGACATGGATCGGATCCGAACACTGTTTCCGCAGGCCGAACTCGTCACGATTGAAGGTGCGGGCCACTGGGTGCACGCAGACCGCCCGGACGAACTCGCGGATACCGTGGACGACTTTCTTTCATCCACGAGATAAGAGCACCAGCGCGGTCCGATCACAAAGATGAAGGCTGGTGCGCAAGCTTCGGCGCTTCGATCGAGGTAGCGGATCGTGCGTTCCGAGACGGAACCTTACGACGGCCGGTGGCATTCAGCGTCACGTCTACTGATCCGCACGGTCCCGGCTATGTCTGAACACCTCCGGACATTTGGTGCTTACCTGCTGCTCCTGGTCTTCGGGCTGGGTGGGGCGATCGCACCGCATGTGCATACGGCATTCCACGCCGCTGAAGTGGCAGCCACCGTGCAGGAGCACGTCGATTGCGACGACGCCGTGCACGATCTCGACGGCCCCGTCGTGTCCGGGCACTTCCATATCGTGGATGCGCCCGACTGTACGATCTGCGCGACCACACATCTCCTCTCGGCCTTTGTCCCGAAGGCGGGCATCGCTGCTCCCTCGTTCGCCAAGGCCCTGTCGTTCCTCCCGGATCGCACCGTCCCGCTGATCCGGACCCTTCTGCTGGATATTCGCGGCCCCCCGTCTGCGGGTGCGTAGCTCACTTGTGTGACACGTGATGCCGCGTGGTCTTCCGTTTGCCGCCGCTCGAATGGAGCGCCGACGAGAGATCCGCCGCTGGCGATTCAGTAGCATCGACTGCAATGTCTCGAAACGTGACGCGTCGTTGCGTCCGGTCGTTGCGTCGAGTCCGAATGAAGCCCCTGCTACACCGGGTATTGTTCGCCACTGTCATCGTGTGAGTGCTGTCCGTTCTCCCGTCTGACTCTGTCCGGTTGGCGGTCCTTCGCCACCGGCATACGGGTCAGAGCTCTCTCGATCCGGTCCGCAATGCCTCGTACAGTAGGTTTCTACGGAGGAACGGTGCGTCGTTGCACGACCCCGTTGCTCGCCCTGCTTATCATCCTGTGCTTTCCGGCGAATACACTGGCCCAGACTATTTTCGGTCGGGTCACCGATGCCGCGGATGGCTCCGCCCTGCCGAATGTCAGCGTCGTCGTGCGCGGCACGTCGATGGGCGTGGCTACCGACCAGCGGGGGGAGTACGCCCTTCGGCTGCCGTCCCCCGGGCGCTACGAGCTGGTTGTGCGTCACCTCGGCTACGAAACCGTCCACCGAACCGTCGGCGTCGCGTACGCTGATAGCGTTCGGGAGAATGTCGCGATGGAGGCCGTCGTGATCGGGGGCGAGGAGATCGTCGTCAGCGCCCGGGCGCTCGCGGTCGCCGATGCGTCCCGATCCGTCGAGACGCTGAGCAGCGACGAGATGCGCCGGGTCCGGGGGCAGACCATCGGGGACGCGCTGAAGCACCTCCCCGGCGTGACCATGCTCAGCACCGGTCCGAGCATCGACAAACCCGTCATCCGCGGTCTGCATAGCGAGCGCGTTGTGCTCGTGAACCACGGGGTGCGTCAGGAGGGGCAGCAGTGGGGGAGGGAGCACGCCCCGGAGATCGATGCGTTTGCGCCGGTCGATGTCTCGGTGGTGAAAGGCGCCGCCGGTGTGGAATACGGCGCCGGGGCGATTGGCGGAGTCCTTCGGGTCGAGCCCCGGGCCCTTCCCGACCGCCCCGGGGTGGGCGGGAGCATCGACCTGGATGCGTTTACCAACAACGGCCAGGCGGCCGGTGCCTTGCTTCTGGAAGGAGCACGAACTGCGGGGGAGGGGACGTGGAGCTGGCGAACCCACGGGAGCCTCCGCGCGGCAGGCGCATCCCGTGCGCCCGACTACGTCATCGGGAATTCTGCCTTCCGGGAGGCCAACGTGCTTCTGGCGACGGCCTACCACCGGGATCACTGGCACGTGGACGTGATGGCGAGCCGATTTAGCAGCACCCTCGGCATCTTTTCCGGTGCCCACGTGAACACGGTGGAGGCGTGGGAGAACGTCGTCCAGCGGGAACGCCCGGCCATCGACTACCGCTTCACCTACGCCATCGATGCGCCACGGCAGGAGATCACCCACGACCTGGCTCGTGTCCGCGCACAGGGCGAGGTCGGCAGGGGCGTCCGGATGACGGTCCAGTATGGCATCCAGCGAAATCAACGCCGCGAGTTCGACGCACACAGTCCGGGCGGTGGGCCGCCCTCCGCGCCGGGCGTAGAGTTGTTATTGACGACGCACACAGCGGACATCGGTCTCCGGTCTCCGGTAATCGACGCCGCAGGTGGCTCGCTGCTGGTCCACGCCGGCGTGAGCGGGTTGAATCAGGGGAATGAGAACGGCCGCGCCAGCTACCTCATCCCGAACTACCGCGCCATTTCTGGAGGGACGTATGCCCGCACCACGTGGACGCGGGCCCCGTGGACGCTCGATGCAGGCGGTCGTCTCGACCATCAGTGGTCGCGCTCGTTCCCTCGAGACAACGGCGGGACGTCGTTCCTCGATCGGACCCATCCCTTCTGGGGCGGAAGCGGCATTCTCAGTGCCTCACGCACAGTCTCGAGCGACTGGACCGTCAGCATCGCCGCGTCGACCGCATGGCGCCCACCCGGCTTCAACGAACTGTACAGCGACGGCGTCCACCACGGCAGCGCCCAATACGAGGAGGGAATGCCCGGCCTGCGCGGAGAGCGCGCATGGGGACTGGACGCGACGGTCCGACAGGACGGCGACAGAACGCGGCTGCAGGTTGGCGCTTACGCCACCCGCGTGGATGATTTCATCGATCTGGTCCCGTCCGGACAGCCCAAGGTCACGATTCGCGGCGTGTTTCCCCTCTTCCGCTATCAGCAGCGGGACGCCCTGCTCCGCGGCGTCGACGGTCGCTTCGAGATCGACATCGCCGATCCCCTGACCGTCGGTGCGACGGCATCCGTGGTCCGCGGCACGGATCGGCAGACGCGTCTTCCTCTCGCCGATCTCCCCGCGGATCGTAGCACGCTCTTCGCCGACGTTCGCCTCCTGCACCGCCCCCGGGGAACCGCGCTTCGCTCGATACGGCTCCGCGTTGACGGGCACGGCGTCCGCCGGCAGACCCGCTTTCCCGAAGGCGTGGACTTCGCCCCGCCGCCGGATGGCTACACCCTCCTGGACGTGTCGCTTCGGACCGGCTGGTCGTGGAACGGAACGCCGATGTCGCTGCAGATCGGCGCGGAAAACCTACTGAACACACGCTATCGCGACTATCTGGACCGCATGCGCTATTTCACCGATGCACCCGGGCGCAGCGTTATGCTTCGCCTGCACATCGACGTCTGACCCCACATACGGATGATCTGGCACCTGTGCCTGGCCACGGAGAGCGACCGCCCCCCTCGCTTTCCGTGGGCAGGGACCGAGCCTGCCTCCTTCGAGGCAGGGGAATGACCTTCTGCCAGGTTTTTTTCATCCATCGCTCTCACCCGTACGACTCATGCCTTTCACGATTCGACGCAGTGCCCGACTTCTTCTCGTCCTGATGTTTGTGCTTCCATTCGCCGTCGCATGCGACAGCAATGAACCGGACGACAACGCCGGCGAGCAAGAGGTCATTTCCAATGTCACGCTCTCGTTCGATGACCCGACAGGGACTGCACCCAACGTCACCGCGGAGGCGGTTTTCGGCTCCGGTGGCGACCTGCAAACCGTCGAGACGATCGATCTCGCCAACGGCGTCACCTACGACGTGTCGATTGAGTTACTTGACCGCTTTAACAACGAAGACATCACCGAAGAAATCGAAGAGGAAGACGCAGAGCACCGCTTCTTCTATCGAGTGGAGGATGCTGAATCCGGCGGCAGCCCGGTCGACGGCGTGCTCGACATCTCCGGCCTCGACGCCGACGAGAATGGCGACGACCTGGGCCTGACCTTCACCGCCGAAACGCTCTCCGCAACGTCCGGCACGCTCTACCTCCGCGTGAAGCTCCGGCATTACGAAGAAAATGCCACGCTGCCGGAGGACAAGCGCAACGACACAATCGAAGCGCCTGAAGAGCCGGAGATCGTAGAAAACGATGTGGACTTCACCTATCCGCTGACGGTGAATTGACGCACCCGATGTTCTGCCGCACGGCCCGGGTCATTCGTCTTCGCCCGGGCCGACCGCGGACCTCTTCCACCTGCGGTGGTTGGGGACGAGAGCTCTCCGGATACCCGGCGGGGTTTCGTCTCGAACAACCGATTGATGTGCCACTCATGCGGGCAGGCATTGCCCGTGAGCGACGTTTTTTCTTCTCGAAATAAACCCTCTCAGATGCTGTTTAGCACTCGAATACGATTTATCCCATTTGCACTTCTTCTGCTTCTGTTCGCGGCCACGGCCCCCGACGCTTCGTCGCAGACCCGCGGCGCGGTGAAAGGGACCGTGTTTGCGGCAGATGGCGACCCGTTGCCCGGGGCCGAGGTCGTCGACCCGGCGCTGCAGCGGGGCACGACCACCGGTCCGGACGGGACGTTTCGCCTGGACAAGCTGCCCGTCGGAAAGCACAAACTGGAGATCCGGTTCATCGGGTACCAGACCGCCATTCGTACCGTGATGCTCGAGGCGGGCGAAACGGTCTCCATTGAAGTGACGCTCAAGTCGCGCGTCCTGGAGTCGGAAGGCGTGACCGTGACGGGCACAGCCCGGGCGCGCTCCACGCTTCGGGCGCCCCAGGACGTGGACGTCATCGCTGCGGAAGACCTGTCGGTCGATCGGAATGCCGCACTGGGCGACCTGCTCCGAGAAAATGTAAGCGGCATCTCGTCGATTCAGACCGGGTCGCAGGCCGGAAAGCCGGTGCTTCGGGGTCTCAGCGGCAATCGGGTCGTTCTGCTGAAGGACGGCATCGCCCAGGAATACTATCAGTTTGGTGTCCGTCACTTCCCCACGACCAACGCCAGTGAAGCGGAGCGAGTCGAGGTGGTGCGCGGGGCCAGCAGCATCCTGTACGGCTCCGACGCGCTCGGCGGGGCGGTCAACGTCATCACGAAGACCGCGCCGACGAGTGCAAGCGGTGAACTGGACGTCGGCGGCGCCGCAAGCACGCAGTATTTCTCCAACAACAATGAGCGTGCGGTATCGGTCGACCTCAGCGTGGCCGATGGAAATGTCGGCTGGCGCGCCGGCGCAGAGCGTCGAATCGGCGGCAACTTCCATACGCCGGAGGACGACACCTTCTTCGAAACCGGCACCGGTGGAACGTACGGCGACCCAAAGTACACCGGGGAAATTCCCTTCACCAACTTTGAGCAGTGGAGCGCCTACGCGCAAACCGGGGTTCAGGGCGACTTCGGGACGCTGCAGCTCTACGGCGACTACTGGGCCAACGCGCACAACTTCGTCCTGCCGACCGGTGGACCCGTGGGCAATGCGGGCAATCCCCCGGACGGCCTCGGGCAGAACCTCGAGCACAGCAACGTGATGATGAAGGGGAATATCGTAGCGGACGGCTTCGTGCTGAAGCCGCGGGTAAGCTGGCAGCGGTCGATTCGTCAGTCGGCGCCTCCCACGGGCGACGTCACCCTCTCGACGATTCGGGAGAATGGCGGCCTGGGCGGTTTCGACTATCCGCTGGATCTGAAAACCGACATTTACACCGCGCGCCTGGAGGCGGCTCACCCGGAGATCGGTTCCATGAGCGGCACCATCGGCGCGGAGGTGCAGCACCAGGACGCCGACACGCGAGGGCCAGCCGAACTCCAGCCCTCGGCACGGACGTGGAACGCCGGCGTCTTTTTCTTCGAAGACGTGGACCTGAATCCTGTCACGGTATCCTTCGGCGGCCGTGCTGACTATCGAACCGTGGAGGCCGTGTCGAACGAGCGAACCTCGGACCCCGACGCCCTCGAGAATGACTACTTTGTACTGTCGGGCTCGGTCGGCGCATCGTACGAATTTGCCGACGGGTATGCCCTGGCCACCAATGCCAGCACCGGCTTCCGGGCCCCGTCCATCTTCGAGCTGTACGCCAGCGGCGTGCATGGAGGTGTCGCCGCATTCCAGGTCGGCGACCCGGCTCTGGATCCGGAGCGCTCCTACAGCGCCGACCTCTCCCTCCGCGTCCGGCAAGACCGCTTGAACGCGGAAATGACAGCGTACGTGAATGCGATTTCGAACTACATCTATCTTGCCAATACGGGCGACAATCAGAATCCGGACGGCTCGGGCCTGCCGATCTACGCGGCCGCACAGACGGATGCCGTCATCCCTGGCATCGAAGCCAAAGTCGAAGCGAGCGTGCTTCCATGGCTGCAGGTCGGGGTGAATGCGGCGTATCTGGACGGCACCGGCGACGGGCTCGGCTCGGGCGGAGGCGACGGTGAGCTGCCGCTCCTTCCGGCCAACACGCTTGGCGGATTTGCGAAATGGCTACCGACCGGTCCAGGCATCCTGTCGAATCCATACGTCGAGCTGTCCGCGAAGCACGCAAACTCGAAGGATGCGGCCGGACGCTTCGAGCCGTTCTCGCAGTTCGATGGCGACTTCGGCCCGCCCTTCGGCACAGCCTCCACGCAGGCCTACACGATTGTCAACGCCAAAGCCGGCACGACGGTCGACGTGGGTGCCATGGTAACGCTGTCGGTCGAAGTGCGGAACCTCCTCGACGAAAGCTATCGCGACTTCCTCGACACCTACAAGGGCTACGCATTGTCGCCCGGGCGGGACGTCCGCTTTACGCTGTCAACACGCTTCTAATGGGAGCCGCACGATGCGCTACGAGGAAATAGCGTACAAACGATGATAACGGCGGCATACAATCCCTGATGGGATGTGTCTGTGGGTGAGAAGGGCAAGATGTACACGTCCCCTTTTCACCCACTCCCGCCGTGCCGTATCCTACGGACTTTCTTGTCTCCATCACCACCCCACTACCGTCGCACGGCCGTGCGAGGGTGGTGGGGCGGGAGGCAGCGATCCGCGCATGCAGGTCCTCGTTCTTATCAATCGAAAACCACACCCATGACCATTTCGAATCAGTACACGCTCCTCCCGGGACGCGTCTCTCGAATTCTCATGCTCGGGTTAATCTGTGTCGTCGTCGCCCTCGCCGGGTGTACCGATGCCGAAAGGGGCGATGAGCCGATGGAGGACGATGTGGAAGCGGCGGAGAACCTGTCCGCGCTGGACAGTGAGTTCGTCCAGAGCCCGTTCGAGAACGCGTTCGCCCGCGTCTACCGGATCGATTTACCGCCGGGCGACTCGATCGCCCCGCATGACGGCGGGCCGCGGGTTGTCTATTCGACCAGCACCTACGCACTCCAGTTCGAAACGAATGGAGAGGCCTCGGAGCGCTCGTTCGAGAGCGGGGCCGTTCACGCACATGAGGCCGGCGTCCATACGGTGTTGAACACGGCCGATTCGCTTGCCTCGTACGTCGTGTTCGAGCGCATCAGCGACGTCGACTCGGTGGGACCCGGCGAGGCGTCCACCCTGGACGAAGTCGATATTCCCGAGGGGACGTCCCACGAAGTGGTGCTGACGAACGATGCGTTCACCGTTCATAAAATTTCGCTCGCACCGGGTGATGAATTACCGGAGCACTTCGGCTACGAACGCGTCGTCTACGCCCTTTCGGACTACACGGTGACGCTCACCGATCCCGAAGACGAGTCAACGATGGAGCGATCCTACGAGGCCGGAGATGTGCACCACCATGAAGCCGGACTCCACCGGGTCGAGAACACCGGCTCGACACCGGCCGACTATCTGGTCGTCGCCTTTAAGCCGTAATCGGCATGCCGGGGCCGGGGACGCTGCTCACCGCCTGCCCGCGAGGGCTCTCCGCGATCCGAAATCTATTTGTCACAAAACCGAACAGCCCCGCCGGGACGACCGGTCGGGGCTGTTCTTTTTTGATGCTTCTCGATCAGAGTGTGGCGGGGCTCAGAAGCCGATGGCCGCAGTGAACGCGATGACCCGGCCGGGTTCGGCTATGCGGGCGCCCGAGAACGGATTGCTCGCACTGAGGTGATTCGTGTAGTTCACGTCGAAGACGTTCTCTGCTGTTACGCGGAGGTCAACACGCCGAAGGATTCGTACGCCGGTCTGCAGGTCGACGACCGTGTATCCGGGTGTGTCGCGTTCGCCGCGCCTCGTTGCGACGCGGTCCTGCTCGAGTGTGGCTGTGACAGAGCCGTCGACGTAGAAGCGCTGCACCGTTGCGCCGTTCACAGGGAGTGTCCAGCGGGCGCCGACGGATGCCGATGCGGGTGAGACGCCGAGTGCAGGCTCATTCAACGTCTCATCTTCGCCCCAGAGATAGCTGCCGGACGCACGGAACTCGACGTCCTCAGCCGGTCGGACGCTCCCCTGGATTTCCGCGCCGTAAAACGTAGCCTCGCCGTTAACATAGCCGAAGACGGTGGACGGGCTGAGCGGCAGGAGGGGATCGACGTCCGTCGCCTCCAGCGTCACGTAGTTGTCCAGTCGCCGGGCGAAAGTGCTTGCGCGGAACGTCCACGTGCTGGCGTAGCCTTCCACCCATACATCGGCCTGTGTGCTACGCTCCGGTTCGAGGAAGGGATTCCCCTGAAACTCCGCCGTGGTCTGCGAGCGGGAGGCGGGGATGCGGTCGGAGTAAAGCTCCAGCGCCTGCGGTGATCGCGCGACCGAACCGAGGCCGGCGCTCACGCTCCAGGTGCCAGTCAGTGGAACGGAGGCGGTCACAGCACCGCTTCCCATCGTATAGGAGCGATCCAGATCCGCTTCCGTGACGTTGGACCCGCGAACGGTGGATGCATTGGTGAGGAAGACCTCGCTCGGTTCCCCCGCATCCGCCTGAACGAGGTCGAGGCGACCGGTCGCGGCCATCTCAACCACGCCAAGGCTTCGTTGCACGTTCAGGAACGCGCCCTGTTGCACCACGTGAACGTCGGGCCAGACCCGATCGCTCGTGTAAAAGGGTGGTGTCATCCGCATGCCGTTCGGCATGACGGCTTCGAACGGGCGCCGCGCATCGCGAAGGGTGGACAGCAGATCCGCTCCTGCCTCAAAGGACCACGCGCCGGAGGCAAGCGAGGCGGATGCCCGCGCGCCCAGATTCCGGAGTTCCGTGTTCACGCCGATGCGGAGCGGCGGCCGCGGATTGCCGTTCGGGAACTGTCCGGCGTCAAACGTCGGCTTGCCCTCGTTGGTCATCTCGTGCAGGGTTTGCTGCGCGTGGACCTGCACGTCGATGCCCGTCAGGGAAACGCCGTCTCCCGTCGCGCCGGGGGCGTAGGACAGGTCGATTTGTCCCATGCCGGTCCGGAAGAAGTCCGCGTTCAGCAGGCGACCGGGATACTCGATGTCGAGTTGCTCCTGATAGCCGCCGCGAACCTCAAGGGTCGTGGCGGAGGTCAGGTGGACGCCGATGTGTCCGCGGCCTTCGCCGGAGGTGAAGTCGCCGTCGATGGTGCGGCCGGCGCCGGTCTCGTAGTCACTCCCGGTGCGCCACGCGCCGTTGGCAGAGTAGAAGACCCGGCCCTGACGACCCATGGCAAAGGCGGTGGTTTCGACGGACTCGGTATTCGTGTCGTAACCGGTCCGCAGCGTTCCGGTGATCGGGGTCGGCGGCGGTGAATCGCCGCGGGGGATGGTCCGGATCGCGCTCATGTTTCCGGGTCCCCACGTCAGCGCGTACGGCCCCTTTACGACCTCGATGGACGCGATGCTGCTAGGATCTACGTGGCTCAGCGGCGAGTCCATCCGGAGGGGGCCGGCCGGGAAGGTGCGCATGCCGCCGAGGTAGACGCCGACCGACGTCTCGGTCAGTCCACGGACGTTCGGATCGAAGCCAATCGGGCCGCGGCGGATGACGTTGATACCGGGCACGGACTGGAGGTACTGGCCCGCGTCGTCGGCCTCGATCTCGCGGACCCGGGCGGCGTCAATACCGGCCGAGGGCTTCAACCCCGGTGCCAGGGCGGAGACTTCGACACCGTCCAGGCCGAGCGTTTTTTGCGTTAGCGACACCGCAATCCGGGTCGTTTCACCGGGCGCAATGGTGACGTCGCGCCGGACGGTTTCGTATCCGATGTAGCGAATCACGATGGTTTGCGTGCCGGGAGCAATCCCGGTCAGTCGAGCGACCCCCTCAGGGTTGCTAGCGGCACCGCGGGTCGAGCGGTCAACGGTGACGTTGACGCCCGTGAGCGGTTCGTTCGTGGACGCATCGGTCACGGTGGCGACCAGTGTGCCGGACGATTGCCCGGCGACGAAAGCAGGCGTTGCGAATAGAAGTGACAGCAGAGCCGTCACGGCGACGATGCGCAACCGCTGAACCGGTTGAAGCACGTCGAGCAGAAAGTGTAGAGAAGACATAGGTAAACGGTCCCTGGATGGGAAAGGTGAAGAACATGCAGGGGCGCACACATCCCACCGGAGATGGCGGGCGAAGTAAGCCGTGCGCCGCTCGTCGTGGAGATGATTGCGCGGTTGCGCAATCCATCACGACGTCCAGGGAGGTCGAAAAATGTCCATCGGCGGCGGGTCTGAAGCCGGCTGCCACGGGTCCATGACGTATGTCGTGGACGCAGCGGTTGCTGCCGGGACAAGCAGAATGCTCCGTGAGATGGCACGCAGGTCGATGTCCGCGACCCGCATGGTCAGAGAGGTGTGGTCGTGCTGCCCGTGGACGTCCTCAATCCGTTCCACGAGGAAGCACATGCCGTCGCAGTCCACCTCGGGGTTATGCCGGTTTATGCAGTGGTGCTCTGCGATGTGGTCGTGGTGGATCAGGAATAGCGCCTCGACCAGCACCGTCCCCTGCATCCCGACGCAGACCGTCAGGATGAGAATGAGGCGGAATGTGAAGCGGAGTTGGGACATATCGGGACTGGAACGAATTCTACCATGGTCAACCCGGGCGCAAGACGCATGATTCGTCGCGCCCTTCTCCCGTTGTCGAACACCGCATCAATTATCCCGGCGGGCTCGGGGATTTGTGACAGGTCGAACACAACGATTTGCTGTGTATTCGCCATACTGATATTCCGATGTGAATCGCGTGCTTCTCATTGCCAGGTTCCGCTTTCCCCATGGTGCAATCGTCTGTACTCGGCTTTCCTCGCATTGGCGTTCAGCGTGAACTCAAGCATGTACAGGAGGACTACTGGTCCGGCGACGCAACCGAGTCGGATCTGCGAAGCGTCGGCCGTCGGTTGAGGAAGCGGCACTGGGAAAAACAGGCCGATGCGGGTATCGACTTCATCCCGAGTGGTGACTTTTCGTTCTACGATCACGTTCTGGATACGGCCTGCATGGTGGGGGCCGTGCCGGAGCGGTTTGGTTGGAATGGCGACGAGGTTGACTTCGACACCTACTTCGCCATGGCCCGGGGACTTCAAGAGAAAGACGTGGATCGCGGCGCGGATGAAGGTGGTGCCGCGGCGCTGGAGATGACGAAGTGGTTCGACACGAATTATCACTACCTCGTCCCGGAGCTTCAGCCGGATCAGAAATTCGAGCTCGCGTCCACCCGCGTCATCGATGCGTACATAGAAGCACGAGAGGCCGGCATCCAGACGCGCCCGGTTCTGCTCGGCCCGGTCTCATTTCTCCTCCTGAGCAAACTCGAGGACGCCCGGGGCGATGCCCACGTGCTTGACCTTCTCGACGACCTGTTGCCCGTGTACGAAACCGTGTTGCGCCGCCTCCGGACGGCCGGCGCGGAAGCGGTACAAATCGACGAGCCGTGCCTGGTTTTCGACCTGGACGATGCGGCGCGTCCTGCGTACCGGTCTGCGATGCAACGGCTCCGGTCGGCGGCCGAGGGTCTCGACCTGCACCTCACAACCTACTTCGACGGCGTCCAGCACCACGCCGACCTCGTGCTTGACCTGCCGGTGGACGTGCTTCACCTCGACCTGGTGCGCACGCCGGACCAGCTGGAGGCGCTGCTCCTGTGCATCCCGGACGATATGACGCTTTCGCTCGGCCTCGTTAACGGCCGCAACGTGTGGCGGGCCGATCTGGATGAGCGCCTCGAAATCGCGCAGACCGCGATCGACGCACTGGGGCGCGACCGCGTTATCGTTGGCACTTCCTGCTCGCTGCTTCACGTCCCGGTCGATCTCGAGACGGAGGAGCAGCTGCCAGAGACGGTCACCTCGTGGCTGGCTTTTGCAACGCGGAAGCTGGACGAGGTCGCGGCCCTCGCGGATGCATGCAATGGTGACGCGGAGGCAGCAGCGCCCGCCTTTCGTGCGAGTCGAGCGGCGCGGGCGTCGCGTAAGGCATCCGACGCCGTCCACGACGCCGATGTGCAGGAGCGGGCGGCGTCCATCGCGCCCGAAGATCTGAAGCGTGACACCCCCCACGCGAGTCGGCGAACCGTACAGAACGAACACCTGGACCTGCCGATGCTGCCGACGACCACCATCGGCTCGTTCCCGCAGACCGACGACATTCGTGAGGCCCGGCGCCGATACAAGGACGGTGACATCACGGAGGAAACGTACGAGTCCTTTCTCAAGCGCGAGATCGCGCAGACCATCGAGGCGCAGGAGGACATCGGCCTGGATGTGCTGGTCCACGGCGAGCCCGAGCGGTCGGACATGGTCGAGTACTTCGGTCAGCAGCTCGACGGGTTCCTGTTCACCGAGAACGGCTGGGTGCAGAGCTACGGCTCTCGGTGCGTTCGCCCACCCATCATTTACGGCGACGTGAAGCGGACCGACCCGATAACGGTGCGCTGGTCGTCCTACGCCCAGTCGCTCACGAATCGCCCGGTCAAGGGCATGCTCACGGGGCCGGTTACCATGCTTCAGTGGTCGTTCGTGCGCGACGATCAGCCCCGCGCCGAGACGTGCCGGCAGATCGCTTTCGCACTGCGAGACGAGGTCGCCGACCTGGAGAACGCCGGCATTTCCGTCATCCAGATCGACGAACCCGCACTGCGCGAGGGCCTGCCCCTTCGCGAATCGAAATGGGACGCCTACCTGACCTGGGCCGTCGAAGCGTTCCGGCTGGCTTCGTCCGGCGTGAACGATCGGACCCAGATCCATACCCACATGTGTTACGCCGACTTCGAGGACATCATCGAAGCAATTGCCGACATGGACGCGGACGTCATTTCGATTGAGTCGTCGCGCTCCAGGATGGAGCTGCTGGATGCGTTTGAGGCGTTCGACTACCCGAATCAGATCGGGCCTGGCGTATATGATATCCACTCCCCGCGCGTCCCGACGACCGATGAAATGGCGGACCTGTTGAATCGGGCGCTCACCGTTCTGAATCCGGGGCAGCTCTGGGTCAATCCGGACTGCGGTTTGAAAACGCGGCGCTGGGTGGAAGTCAAGCCTTCCCTGCGTAACATGGTCGAGGCCGCCGACCGGATCCGTGAGCGTCTCTCCGTTCGCGAATAACCGGCCCCGTGCAGCCGATGCCTTCCCGCCCACGGCTCGCCAAATCCCGCTCAGTGTGCTGTCCGCACCGGCCATTGATTTGGTCCCGGGCACAGGATGATCAGGCGGAACCGTGGGGCGGGATCCAGCGGTTCGATTCGACACAGATACCGTGACATCGGGCCAAGCACCCTCTCCATTCGACAAGCTTTCATTCATGACCGACGACTTTAGCCTGCACGCCGAACTCGATCCCGAGGATGAGGAGATCGAAAACGAAGACATCGAGTACGATGACGACTGGGATATCGACGACGACGAAGACCTGGATGACGACGAGTACGAGGACGACGAGTACGAGGACGACGACGAGTGGGAGGAGGAGGCCCCGTGGGACGAGGACAGCGTTTTCGACGAGTTCGATGATGACTTCTTCAATGAAGATGATGAGTAAGCGCTGATCATCGTCGGTCCTTCCGGTCCATTCCAAAGAGCAGGTGCCTCGTTCCGGCGCCTGCTCTTTTTGGTTTGGGGGCGTCTTCGTCAGGGCGGTGAACAGACCGATACGCCAATGGCGCAATCTGCGCCGAAGCCGTCAACGGGTCCGAGGGTGGAGGAAACAATGCATGACCCGAGCGTGGAAGTCAGATATACGGCGATGCGGGTGATTGGGCCGTTCGTCGGACTCTCCGTGAGAGAATCACGGGGACCGGCGGAGCGCGCGGACGTGTACCCTGGGAGGTTTCCGTGGGGCGTCGCCGATCGTCGACTCTCGCTCGCCATCAGGTCGGTGCCATGTCTTTTCTACCCCGCTGTGTCGCGTCTGCCATCACGCTCATCCTGACCGTGGGACTGGTGCAGCCCGCTCCGGTGAATGGTCAGATCTACGTTCGCGAAGGGGCGTCCGGTACAGGGACACTGAGCGATCCCTACGGCTCACTCCAGGATGCGATCGCGGACGGCTCGAGCAATGACATTCGCGTAGCCGAGGGTACCTATTTCGCCGCTGCAACCGACCGAACCGCGTCATTTGAGCTCCGAAATGCGCTCGAGATTGTGGGTGGATGGGCGCCCGATTTCAGCACGCGCGACCCGTCTACGTACACCACAACCCTGAGCGGGGACATCGACGGGGACGGCACGCTCGCGGGGAATTCCTACCAGATCGTCGTGGCACCGTCCGGCGTGACGTCGGCAACGGTCATCGATGGCGTCACGATTGCCGACGGTAATGCGGACTCGTTCGTGACCCAGGACGGTGGTGCGGGGCTGTATATCGACAGCGCCTCGCCTACCGTGCGAAACGTGATCTTTCGCGGGAACGGCGCGAGTGTGGGAGGGGGCGGCGTGTTCGTGGATGGGGGCGCGCCGAACTTCGAATCTGTCGTTTTTGAGGCGAACACGGCCTCCTCACTTGGTGGCGGTGGATTCCTGTCGATTAACGGCATGCCGACGCTGAATGCCTGCACGTTCACCGCCAACACGGCGCAGGCAGGGGGTGGGCTCTACGTCGTGTCCGGGAGCGTGACGCTGACCGGTAGTACCTTCTCGTCGAATACCGCATCCGGGGGCGGCGGCGCGGTCTTCACCGACGGCGGAACGCTTTCGGTCACTCGTTCGGTGTTTGGTCAAAACGTTACGTCGGGCACGTTCGGCGGAGGAGCGATCTACCTCGTCGGGGCGGACGCCCGCTTCACCAGTACGACCTTTGCCGGCAACGACGCGTCCGGCATGATTCCCGGAGGTGCGATCCAGGCCGTGGAGGGGAGCACGGTAGAAGCATTCAACAGCGTTTTTTCCGGAAACGACGCGACAGGCAGCCGCGGCGGTGCCGTCTATCTGTTCGACTCGGTCCTGCAAGCGACCAACACGACGATGGCCTCGAACGCCGCCGCCGACGGGAGCGCCGTCTTCGTCGATGGAACCGGATCGGCGATCCTTCAGAACGTGATCCTGTGGCCGCAGGCGGCGCAGGTCACCTCCGGAAGTGGGACGGTCTCCGTCGGGGCGGCGCTAATCGACGGCGGCCTGCCAGCGGGCGCCTCGCTCCTGGCCGGAGCGCCGCCGGTGATCGATGCCGATCCTCTCTTCGCAGACGCGGACGGTCCGGACGGTACAACCGGCACGCTGGACGACGATCTCCGGGTAGACCTCGCCTCGTCCGTGGTCGGATACGGTCTCTTCGCGGCCCTCCCTTCGGACGACGGCGACCTGGACGACGATGGCAACACCGCCGAGTTTCTACCGCTCGACCTGGCCGACACCCCCCGGGTCGAGGACAGTCATCTCGCGGACGGGGATAGCGGCGGGCCGGACCTGGGCGCTTACGAGACACCGACCCGACTCATCATCACGGGCACAGCGGACAACCCGCCCGAGGACAGCGACTACGGCGAAGACAGCGGCTGGCGCATGATGGCCACCCCGGCACAGGCCGCTGTCGACGACATCGCCGACGATATCGACTTCGGACCGAACGGCCTGTCCGGTTCCCCTCCGACGGCCATGATCTATCAGTGGGACGACGCCGCGCCCAACGACACGTCTTCGTTTTCCGGGGTTTGGAGCGCGCTCTCGTCACTCACCGACCCGCTACCGTCGGGTATCGGGTTCATCCTGTTCTTTTTCGACGATCAGCGTGACCCGATTCGACCTTCTGTGCCGCTTGTTTTCGACGTTCCGGGCGACCGGCCGAACGGCACGTTCGTCGTGGACAATCTGAGCCCCACGGCGCTCTACCACCTCATCGGGAATCCCTTCCCGCAGGCGTACGATGTCGATGCCCTGACGATCGGCGGAACGAGCGGTTTCCAGGCCTTCGTCTGGATCTGGGATCCCGAAACCGAGGCGTACAACCGGCTAGAGCAGGGGACCGCAGGCGACGTGGTGGCCTCGTGGCAGGGGTTCTTCATCGAACGAAGCCCGGGCAGTACCGCAACCACCGTTACATTCGATGCGAGCGGCCGCATCAGCGAGGTGCCCTTTGTCGGCAAGCAGGGGGCTTCCGAAAGGGTCACGCGGATCGGGGTGCGCCTCACGGCGGTCGACAACGGGCAGGCGGTGTTCACGGACGACCTACTGGAAGTGAGCTTCCGTCGGGGGGCCGTCGATGCGTGGGACGTGTGGGATGCAACGCGGCCGGGCGGACCGGCCGGCGATCAAATGCGGCCTCGGATCGTGATAAACGGCCAGCGACTCGAGCGGTGGGTTGAAAAGGCCCACGAGAGTCGGCCGCTCCCGCTCGGTCGGGGCGTCCGGCTGCCGGTCAACGTGAGGACGGAGGGCTGGACGGGCAAGCTGCACATCGACGCGTCGGTCTGGGAGCACGTGCCGCCGAACTGGAGCGTGTGGCTCATCGACACTCGGGGTACCATTCCCCCGGGTGATGACATCGAAACGCGCCTGCGACCGGGCTCGGAGGGGTACACGTTCGTCGTGGATGGTGACTCTGAACAAGGGGGGGCGCAGCCCGCTGGCACGCAGGAAAGTCGGCCCTTCAGCGCCAACTACCCGCAGCGGACGGCAGCGGCGGGGGAGGAGGCGCTGATGCTGGCGTCCAGCGCGACGCACGAGTTCGTCTTGGTGGTGTCGCCCGGTCCGGCACCCGGGCCGGCGTGGGATGTTCAGGCCCACGCCTCTGGAACAGGCGCCGTCCTGTCCTGGCCTGACGACCTGTCCGACGCTGCGGTGTTGGAGCATTCCCGGGACGGAGGAGCGTGGAGCCCACCAACAGTCACGCTCGACCGGAGGCGCCGCACAGGACGCGTGATCGCCACGCTGTCGGATCTACGGTCGGGACGCTACCGGTTCAGGCTGCGCATGGACACCGACGCCGGGACGTCGTATAGCGAGGAAGTGCCCCTGCGGATTCAAATGACGCGGGCCGTACAGATCCGGCAGGCATCGCCTAATCCTATCCTCGGCTCGGGGGGCATGGCCGTCACGGTGCGTGAGCGGCAGGAGGTGAGCGTCGAGCTGTTCGACGTGCTGGGCCGCCGCGTCGCTGTGCTGTATCGCGGAACCCTTCCCGCCGAACGGACCGAACAGATCCGTATCGACGCTGATCAGCTCGGTCTGGACAGCGGGACGTATGTCGTTCGTGTTCGCGGCGAGGAGTTTCTCGAAACGCACCGCGTGGCGGTTCTTCGGTGACGGTGGGCCGGTGCCCCGAGCGTCCCCGTTCAGGAACCGGGCTGCTTCGCGCGGGAACGGCTGGACCAGAGCAACCAGGCGCCGAAGAGAATGACCGGAAGGCTGAGAAGCTGGCCCATCGACAGGGGCAGGCCGATGTCGAAATGAACCTGCTCGGCCTTCACGAACTCGATGAGAAAGCGTGCCCCGAATACGAGAACCATGAACGCGCCGGAGAGCGTCCCGAAGCGGGGAGAGGCGTCGGAACGGCGATAGAGCCATACCAGAATCCCGCAGATGCAGAAGTAGACAAGCGACTCGTACAGCTGAGCCGGGTGACGGGGCGTCATGTCGCGAAGCGCGAAAACAAACGCCCACGGTACATCCGTCGGCGTACCCAGGATTTCCGAATTGAAGAGATTTCCGAGACGAATCAGGCCTCCGGTGAGCGCGGCCGGCATTGCGATTCGATCCAGAAGCCAGAGGAACGGCTGATCGTCCCGGGACCGGGCGTATAGATAAAGCGCGATCAGTACCCCGATGAACCCGCCGTGACTGGCGAGTCCGCCCTGCCATACCTGGAGAATTTCGGCGGGGTGCGTGAGGTAGTAACCTGGATCGTAAAACAGCACGTGGCCGAGACGGGCACCGACGATGGTCCCGCCGAGAATCCAGTAGAGGAGGACGTCCACGTCTCGCTCCGGCTTGTCCTCACGGATGAATACCGACCGCATCGCATAAAAGCTCAGCAGGAAGCCGACCCCGAAGAGAAGGCCGTACCACCGCGGGGCGAACGACCCGAGCCGGACGATGACAGGGTCGACGCTCCAGTGGATGGCAGCAAGACCCATGGGGAGCACGGACAGAGGAGCGGGCATGAGGCGTCGGTTGAGCGAGGAGCAGTCGGCGTGAGGGCGCGCGGATCACGGCAACGCACGCAATCGATGGGCAAGCCGTTCGGGCTTCGTGTAACCTTAACAACGAGCGCCGGCGAAAGCTGAAACCCGACTGTTTGTATTCAATCTAAATAGTCCGCGTCGGCTGATCTTGCCGGTGCCCTGTCTTCCCCGCAGCGAAGAGATCCGAGACGATGATCACGCCCCCATCTGCTTCCTCCGATGCCGTAACGCTCTATTCGACCGATGATGGATCCGTGGTCGAACGCAATGATGGAAGCGTCACCGTAACCTTCGACGGTCTGACAATCGCCCTACAACCGGAGGCGCTGGTCTCGCTCCGTGACTCGATCCGCTCGCTGGCGGCAGATGTCCGCCGGTGCGGCCCGGATTGTCGCTGGCAGTTGCGCCTCCCGGACACCGATCAGCGCTCCGTGCTCGTGCTCACCTCCGACGACGTGCTCGCCCTGGAAGATCTGGTTGCCGGAGCCAGCGCCATGCTGGAACTGAATGGGCTGCTTGACGAGGTCGGCATCGAAACGTCATAACCCCGCTCCAACTGAGCGGGCGCAAACCGCGCGAACGGCAGCCGAAACAAACGAGGCGCCGCGTCCCATCGGTCGCGGCGCCTTTCCCGTTTCTCTCCAGAGAGCACGGATATGTCCGCCGGGTCTGATTTACATTTCTCGCGGTGCGTCGATGCCGAGTACGGTCAGCCCGTTGTGGATGACGGTTTGTGTTGCCCGTGCGAGATGCATCCGGGCCGTGGCGAGATCTTGGTCCTCGCCGATGATCCGGCACGAACCGTAGAACTGGGAAAACGCTGACGCCACCTCGCGAAGATAGTTCGGGATGAAGTGCGGCGCCCGCGCCTCAGCCGCCTGCTCGATGATCGTCGGGAAGCGGAGAAGTTCCTTGATTAGCGTCGTCTCGTCCTCGTGCGTAAGCAGCGCCAGGTCAGGCTCGTCGTCAAACGTGAAGCCGACGTCCTCGGCCTTGTCGACGATCGAGCAGACCCGGGCATGAGCGTACTGAAGGTAAAAGACCGGGTTTTTGTCGCTGGCCTCCTTGGCCAACTCCAGGTCGAAATTGAGGTGCGTGTCCGCCGAGCGCATCAGGAAGAAAAACCGTGTGACGTCCGCCCCGACCTCGTCGATAAGATCGTCGAGCGTGACGTAATTGGCGCGTCGCGTACTCATTTTCACCGGTTCCCCGCCGCGAACGAGGGTGACAAACTGGTAGAGAATGACCTCCACCTTTTTGCTGTCGTAGCCCAGCACGTCGAGGGCGGTGAGCACGTCCGGGTAGGTCGCGATATGGTCAGCTCCTAGCACGTCGATGATGACGTCGTAGCCGCGCTCGAGCTTGTCGAGATGGTAGGCTATGTCCGGAGTCCGATACGTAGGCTCACCGCTGCTCTTGATCAGGACCGTATCCTTATCCTTGCCGAAGTCCGTCGTCTTGAACCATAGCGCATCGTCCTCCTCATAGGTGACGCCGGCCTCCTTGAGGGCGTTGACGGTTTTCTCCACGCGGTCGTCCTCATAGAGCTTCTTCTCGTTGAAAAATGTCTCCATGTGGACGTTGATCCGCTCGAGCGTCCCCTCGATGTCCGCGAAAATGATCTCTTCGGCTTTCGCCTGAAATGGGTCGAGGGTGTCCGAATCAAGCAACGCGTCGCCGTGCTCGTCGAACAGGGCCTGGCCGACGTCCCGGATGTACTCGCCGAGGTAGCCGTCCTCCGGGAAGCTGACAGGTACCTCTGCCGTTTCGCCGTCGCCGAGATCGATGGTTTTCATGTCGACGTCGTCGGCAATCTCCTCATACCGTGCGCGGACGGATTGCGCCAGCACGCGCATTTGCCGTCCCGCGTCGTTGAAATAATATTCGCGATCGACGCGGAATCCGGCCCAGTCCAGCAGGTTCGCAACGGTGTCGCCCAGGACGGCGTTGCGGCCGTGTCCGACCGTCAACGGGCCCGTTGGATTCGCGCTGACGTATTCCACGAGGGCTGAGCGGCCGTCGCCGAGATCCGTCCGGCCGTATGCGCTGCCCGCGTCGAGTACGTCCGCCAGGCTGTTGAAGAGATGGTCACTGGCGAAGCGGAAGTTGATGAAGCCGGGGCCGGCCACCTCCACAGCTCGGACGCGTGCCGGGTCGACTGTGTCACGGAGACGCTCGCTCAATTCCTCCGCGATGGCTCGAGGATTGTTCTTGAGGATGCTCGCGAGCCGCATCGCGGTATTGGTGGCGAGGTCGCCATGCTCCTCTCGGGCCGGTTTTTCCAGCTCGATGTCAAAATCGGCCGGCACGGCGTCATAGTCGTCGAGAACGGCACGGATCGTCGAGCGGAGATAATCCTTCATCGCAGGCGAGGCAAGTAAGCGGGGCAGAACGAGGCAAACACGCGGACGGCCGAGACGACACGTCTGCTACAACATGATAAGATATCGCCGGATCGGTGCAGAGGAAACCCGCACGAATCGATTTGCCGGAATCTGAATGATGGCGCGGGGTGTGCAGTCCGGGGTATAAGGTTCGGGGAGACGAGCAAGCCGCCAGCCCGATGCCACCGGTTCGTTTCATCCCAGATCTGACTGTTGAGAAGTGTACACCGCTGAACGGTAAACGCTGGACCTTGAACCCTGAACCTTGAACCCTGAACCTTGAACTATTTATTCGGCTCACTTGACATCGCCCGCTCTGCCTCGTACCGTGAGACCATCATGAACACAGCAGACCTCCCATCCGCCTGCCCCCGACCGGGCACCGTCGCCTCGGCTTCCAATGCCGTGCTGGGATCGTCGTACGCATATGCCTTTACCTTTCTGGGCTATGTGTATTTTTATTTTTATGCGACCTCCTCCGGCGGATTGTAGGCGTGCTGTTGTCATCGCCCACTTGCTACGACCCGCCGGCCGTTCAGGCCCGCGGGTTTTTTGCGTTTGTGGGCCTGTTAGATCGGTCGAGCGGTGTCGCCCTGCGCCTCCATCGACCCTACCGACACACCCTCTGCCATGTCTTCCTCCGCCTCCACGTTAAGCGACATTCGTTCCCGTATCGATCAACTGGATCAGGCGATCATCGAACTCCTCGCCCGGCGTCAGTCCGCCGTTGATGACATCGCCGCCGTCAAGGAAGAGAAAAACGACGACATCCGCGACCCGGATCGCGAGTGCGAATTGATGGACCGTCTCCGCGACATCGCTCGGGACAACGACCTGGCCCCGGGCCTGGTCGAGGACCTCTACGCCTCGATCATAGAGCACAGCGTCGAACGCCAGAAAAACCGCCGCACCTCCTCGCGCTCCTCCCATCTGAGAAAGGTGGGGTGAGGGATTGCGGACAACGGATTGCGGAGGGGGGATTCGCCCGTCGCTGCCGTGCAGGCTCAGCACCCGGCACTCAGCACCCGGCACTCAGCACTCTTCCCCCGACCTAATACCCGTAGATCGATAGGTCGTCGCGTCGCATGTGGATTGTCAGCACGATCGCGAGCATGGCGGTGTTGGCGAGGAGGGCCGAGCCGCCGTATGACAGGAACGGGAGCGGGATGCCGATGACCGGAAGGATACCGGTCGCCATCCCGATATTGATAAATATATGGAGCAGGTAGACGCCAACCGCTCCGGCGGCAACGATCGAACCGAAGGGATGCTTGACGTCGGTCCCCAGCTTGACGAGGCGAAGGAGCAGGATTGCAAAGAGGCACAGAACGACCAGCGAGCCGACAAAGCCGAACTCTTCGCCGATCACGCTGAAGATAAAGTCCGTCGATTGCTCCGGAACGTAGGCGCCCTGTGTTTGCGTCCCCTGCATGAAACCCTTCCCCCAGAGCCCACCGGAGCCGATGGCTGCCTTGGATTGCACGAGGTGAAAGCCGACGCCCTGGCGGAATTCCTCTGCCTCGGGATTGGTGAAGGAGATGAGCCGGGCGACCTGGTGGGGCTGGAGAACGTAGGAGATCGCGATGGACGTGATGGCGGCCACGCCGCCGGTGAAGGCCGCAGCGATCGCACCGATGTATCGCTGGCCCGTGTACCATCCCATCCCGATCGTAAAGAGCACCGAAAACCCGATGGCGGCCGGCATGTAGACGAGGGACAGGTAGCCGGCGATCGCCGGCGAGACCATCAGCAAGATGGTGGTAAACGGGAGCCCGCTCCAGAAAAGCATGATCGGGACGAGGCCGAAGAAGACCAGCGCCGTCCCCATATCGTTTTGCATCACGATGAGGATCGCCGGGAGCAGGATGAGGCCGCTTGCCTTCAGAGCGTACTTCACGTTGCTGCCGAGGCGTCCCCGCCGATCCGCCAGCAGCTGCGCGACCGCCAGCACGGTGCCGACCTTCGCCAGTTCCGACACCTGCAGGCGTAGCGGCCCGATAACGAGCCATGACTGCGCGCCGTTCACCTCTTTTCCAAACAGGAGCGCGGCGATGAGCAGAACGATCGTTCCCGCGTAAATCGGGAAGGCCGCATGCCGGAAGAATCGCACGGGCAGCATCAGCGAAATGCCGATGCCGACCGAGCAAATCGCCAGCCAGGTAAACTGCCGGTAGAAGTTCGACTGTACGCTCGTGGAAAGCTGCTCCGCCGCCGGGCCGTGCGTCGTACTGTAGATTGCCGTCAGCCCGACCCCGACGAGCGCGAGCCATGTCAGCAGCGTGCCGACATCAAGCGTGTTGTACCAGGAGCGCTTCACGGGAAACGGGGTGTTATCGGTGAAAGACGGCGGCGATTACTCGTTCTCCGGGGCCGCCGGCTGAATGGGGGTGATCGGGTCAAGGCGGACGGTCCGGGTGGATCGACTGCGCGGGGCGTCGGCACTGTCGGGCGCCGCCTCTGCGTTCAGGACGCGCTCCCCGTCCGTTTCGTTATCCAGCGGGGCCCCGAAGCCCTTGGGCGGCGCCGACCGGACCTCCTCCATGAGTCGCTTGATCCAGTATCGGCGCTGCCAGATGTCGAGGTCGATGGATCCGTTCAGGTATTGCTCGGCCATCAGGCTCGCGATGGGGGCAGCGGCGCTGCCTCCGTAGCCGGCGTTTTCGACGGCCACCGCGATAGCGATTTCGGGGTCCTCAAACGGCGCGAACATGATAAAGAGCGAGTGGTCCTCCCCGTGCGGGTTCTGTGCCGTCCCGGTCTTCCCGGCGCTGGTCACGCCCGGGATCTGCACCCACTCGCCGGTGCCGTTCTCCATCACGCGGCGCATTCCCTCCCGGACGGCGGCAAAGTGGCTGCTGTCGATCGGCACCGTGGCCGCTTCCGGGAGATCCGGCTTGACGGTCTCCCCGGTTTCAGGATGGCGAAGCTCGTGTACGAAGCGTGGGACATGGAGCGTCCCGCCGTTGGCGATTGCCGCAACGTACCGCGCCAGTTGCATGGGTGTGACCGACATGTCGCCCTGACCGATGCCAAGGTTGACCGTGTAGCCGGCCGTCCACCGTCCGTACGTGTCGTTGAAGTATGACGAGTCCGGGATCAGCCCCGCCTGCTGATCGGCGACGTCGAGCGGAATCCGCTGGCCGAACTCGAACATGCGGGCGTACCGATTCCACGTATTGACGTCGGTCTCCATCATCAGATGGTAGTAAAACGTATTGCAGGAGACCTCCAGCGCTTCCTTGACGTCGATCCAGCCTTCGTCCTTGTATCGGTGATTGTGGAAGACCCGGTTTCCGACCCGATAGCCAGGCGGGCAGTCGACCTTCTGATTTGGCGTGATCATACCTTCCTCCAGCGCCATCAGCGACATCAGCGGCTTCCATGTCGACCCCGGCGGGAAGCCGCTCATCGTCGCACGGTTATAGAGCGGGTCGGCTGGTGCATTGCGGATACTGTCCCACCGCGCATCGCTCACGGACCGGGAGAAAATCCCGGGGTCGAAGTCGGGGTGGCTGACGAAGGAGATAATCTCCCCATTGTCGGGATCAAGGGCGACGGCCGCGCCGCGCTTTCCGACAAAAAGGGACTCGGCCAGCGCCTGCACCTGATGGTCGAGCGCCAGGTGAAGGTCGTACCCGCTCACAGGGGGGCGATCCTGGTCCCCATCACGGTACGATTTGACCTCCCGCCCGCGCACGTCCACGAGCATGTATTCGCTCCCCTGCGTCCCGCGAAGGCGCCGTTCATAAAAACTTTCAAGGCCCGTTCTGCCGATCCGGTCGCCCTGGCGGTACCCGTCGTCGCGCATTCGAGCAAGCGTGCGAGCATCGATCTCCCGGACGTATCCGAGCGCATGCGTTGCCTGGGCCTCGGTGTGATACCGGCGACGCTGTTCGATCTCGTACGTCACCCCGGGTAATTCGTAGAGATGCTCCTGAACGCGGCTAAACGTGTCGAAGGACACCTCGCGGAAGGAGCGACTCGGCTGAAAGAGACTCCAGTCGCGCGCCTCCTGCAGCTTCCGGTGGACGGTGGTGTCCGCCACACCGAGGAGATCGGCGAGGAGCGACACGCGATCCGGCTCGAAGAAGCGCGGCGTGATCATGATCGTGTAGCTCGGCTGGTTGTCGACCAGCAACGTGCCGGACCGATCATAGATTGCACCGCGGGCGGGCTCGACGCGCTGCTCCCGGACGGCATTGCTCTGCGAGGCTCCCCAGTAGGTGTCGGCACTGACGACCTGGAGCTGGATGAGCCGAATGCACAGAATTGCAAGCACGACGACAATGACGCCGGCGTACACGCGAACTCGTATCCGAAACTCGTCCATGTAGAGCGTACTTCGGGGTGACGGGGAGCGAGGGGGCGGCACAGACGTGCCGCAGGGGAGCGGCCTGCGAGGCCCGGGATCCATGCGAGGCCGACGTTACCGGAACGGCGCTGCAGCGACGACTCGAAGCGGGTTGTACGACCGCGTAGAAAAGGTAACGAATCGCACGGGAGAATACGAATCGTTCAAATATCAAATATGATGCCGCCGGATGTCGTCGACCTGGATCCGTTCGGTCGGGCTGTTGCGGAAAGCTCGATGGAAACCAAACCATACAGGCGTTACGCGTACGACAATCTCAATCGATAGTTGCTTCTCATCCGTCGCGGGTACTCATTACGACGGCGTGTTTCTGAAGAGATCAACGCACGTGCCATGGTCTCGTCAGATGGGTGCAAACCGACCCGCCGTGCGCTGATGCTGAAACGTTTTCCTCTCCCCGGACACGGAGCATGGTAGACACACGCAGCGCGCGGTCGGGACGTCGTCGTTTACGCGAAAAGACAGGCGGTTGTGCTTCCACCGCCTCCTGAACACGTCGGCGTTGAGGCGGAGGGTTCGACATCCGGGATGAGAAAATGAAGTCCTCCCGGTGAACCCCTCGAGCGTCGCGTGTGTAGTACCTGCACGCTTCTGTGCAGTTTTCTTCAAGCTCACGATCAAGCCGTACCCCAATGCGCCGATCGACTCTCCCCACGTCCGTCCTGCTGGTTCTGCTCATGCTGTTGTGGAGCGCGGTGCCGGCGGAGGCGCAGTACTTCGGTCGTAATAAAGTCCAGTACGACGACTTCGACTTTAAGACGATCCAGACGGACAATTTCGAAATCTACTTTTATCCGGAAGAACGCGTGGCTGTCGAGGACGCCGCTCGGATGGCGGAGCGCTGGTATCGGCGCCACTCCCGGACCTTTCTGCGCGAGTTCAACAAGCGCAAACCGCTCATTTTCTACGCAAATGATGCGGACTTCCAGCAGACCAACGTTATCCAGGGGCAAATCGGTCAGGGGACCGGCGGCGTGACGGAAAGCCTGAAGGAACGTGTCGTGATGCCGTTGACGGGGAGCTACAAGGAGACCGACCACGTCCTCGGCCACGAGCTGGTGCATTCCTTCCAGTACGATATCGCCCTGCGCGGCGACACGCCCGGCTTCTCTTTGCGGCGCCTGCCGCTCTGGCTGGTCGAGGGAATGGCGGAATACCTGTCGATCGGACGCGACGATCCGCACACCGCGATGTGGCTTCGGGATGCCGCGCTCCGTGACGACCTGCCGACGGTCGACCAGATGACGCGCGACATGGCGACCTACTTTCCGTATCGGTATGGACAGGCTTACTCGGCCTACATCGGCGGGAAGTACGGCGACGCCGCGGTCACGAACCTGTTTAAGCTGAGCGGGCGCGTGGGGGTTGATTCAGCCTTTGTGTATGCCCTCAACATCACAGCGGACTCGCTCTCCGCCGAGTGGCAGCAGGCCGTACGCGACACGTATCTTACGTCCCTGGACGGTCGCACCCCGGCCGATAGCGTCGGCCGTGCGGTCATTGGTTCGCCCGGGGAGAAGCGCCAGCTCAACATCTCCCCCTCGGTGAGCCCGGACGGCCGCTACGTAGCGTTCATTTCCCGTCGCGACATTTTCAACACGAACCTGTACGTCGCGGACGCCGAGACGGGCCAGATCGTGTCGGAGCTGGAGTCTACAAAGTCGAACCCCCACTTCGACGCGCTCCGGTTTATTAATTCCGCCGGGTCCTGGTCGCCCGACGGCCGCCGCTTCGCGTTCGTCACCTTCGTCGAAGGCGACAACGAGATCAACACGTTCGACGTCGAAAGCGGTGACGTAAATGAGCGGATCGCCGTGAAAGGCGTCGGGGCGATCCAGAACCTCGCGTGGTCGCCCGACGGCCGGTACGTTGCCTTCACCGGGATCGACGGTGGTATTAGCGACCTGTACGTGCTAGACCTGGACACGCGAACGGTGCGCCAGATTACGAACGATCGGTACGCAGACCTCCAGCCGGCATGGTCCCCGGATGGATCGACGCTCGCCTTCACCACTGACCGCGGGCCGGACGGCACCAACTTTCAGACGCTCGAGTTTGGCGAATACCGGATCGGGACGGTTAACGTGGAGACGCGGGAGATCGAGACGATCCGCCCGTTCCCCTCGGGGATGCACCACAATCCGCAGTACTCCCCGGACGGTCGAAGCATCTACTTCATTTCGGACCACGACGGCTTCAAAGACATCTACCGCTACGCGCTTGCAGAAGAGTCCGTGTTTCGAGTGACGGCCCTGCAGACAGGCGCGAGCGGGATCACGGCGCTTTCGCCGGCCATGTCCGTCGCGAGCCAGAGTGGTCGAATGATGTTCAGCATTTACGCGAACAACGGCTACTCGATCGTCTCGCTGGAGTCGGACGAGACCGAAGGCATCCCGATGACCGGCACCGACACGTCGCAGACGGTCGCCGCCTCGGGCGGGCGTCTACTGCCGCCGTCGCAGAGCGCAGATGAGGGGCTCGTTGGCAGCTACCTGGACGACCCCAGCACGGGTCTGCCGCCGCCTCAAGACTTTCAGGCCGCCGAGGCGAGCAATCGGCTACGGCTCGACCGCATCGCCCCGCCGACGATCGGCGGGGGGTACTCCCAGGGCTTTGGAACGCAAATCTACGGCGGCGTCGGGCTCTTCTTTAGCGACATGCTGGGCAACCAGAACCTCGACGTCTTTCTGCAGGCCAACGGCACGCTAAAGGACATCGGGGGTGGCGGCTTTTACACCAACCGGAAGAATCGACTGAACTGGGGCCTCGGCGCAGCGCACATCCCGACGCTCTTCGGTGGATTTAGCATCGTCGACCTCAACGGAAATGGCTTCCGCGATCCGGGAGAACCCTACGCACAAATTCTGCAGCGCATCTTCCGGACCACGGCGGGCGCCAATTTGAGCTACCCGCTGTCGCAGACCCGCCGGTTCGAGATCAGCGCCACCGGCGTTCGCTTCGGGTTCGACATTGAAGCCTTCGCCTTCACCAATCGTGGACGGGAGGAAATCGACCCTGAACTCGTGACGGGCGGACTGGCCCTCCCCGATCCGATTTATCTCGGACAGGTGGGCTTCGCGTACGTGGGTGATTTCTCAAACTTCGGGTTCACATCCCCGACGCAGGGCGGCCGCTACCGGGTTCAGGTCACGCCCAATTTCGGGTCCCGGCAGTTCGTGAATGTGCTTGTCGACTACCGTCGCTACTTCTTCTTCAATCCGGTGACCGTCGCCTTCCGCGGGCTGCAGTCCGGAAACTATGGTGCGACGTCGGACAACCTGGCCGCCAATGACTTCGACAATTTGTTCATCCGCGAGTCGCTCGGCTCTCCGTACCAACTGGCGTTCGTACGCGGCTATAGCTTCTCGTCCTTCTTCAACGAGGACTCGTGCCGCACCGGGCGCGAATGCCGCATCCAACGCCTGTACGGAACGCGCGTCGGGCTCGCCAGCGCGGAACTCCGCGTGCCGCTGCTGGGGAACGACGCCTTCGGCCTTGTCAACTTCCCCTTCATCCCGACGGAGTTCGTGCTCTTCACTGACGCGGGCCTCGCCTGGACGAATGAGGAGCTACGCTTCGACTCCGTGAAGCTGTCGACGTCGACGCTCGTCGAAGAACGAGGGCGAACGGTTCCGGCGCGACCAGTTATCAGCACCGGCGTTGCCGCCCGCATGAATCTGCTTGGAGCGGCGGTCTTCGAGATCTTCTACGCTCGAACCTACCAGCGCGACCAGGACTGGAACTTCGGCCTCGTTCTGCGTCCTGGCTGGTAACACGGTCGGATCTTCTTGCGACCTCAAACGCACGCCCTTATGGTGCTTTCGGTGCCGTGGGGGCGTTGCTACATCGTCTCTCCATGCGAATGAGCGATTCCACCTGACGCGAAGGACGGATCATGCGTCGGGACGCGCTAGCGGGGAGAGGCCGCCACGGAAGACTGTGACGGCGTGCCCAGTCAATTCGACGCGTCCCTCGGCCGTCGCCGTCACGCCCACGACGCCGCCTCGAGGCGATACCTGTCGTCCGACGAGCTTCGTTCGTCCGAGCCGTTCGGCCCAGTAGGGGCCAAGAGCGCAGTGGGCGCTTCCCGTAACCGGGTCCTCCGGCACGCCGACGGCCGGGAAAAAGCACCGTGAGATGAAGTCTGCGCCATCGTGCTGCTCTCCAGCGGCTGCCGTCACGATGACGCCGCGAGCGTCTATCCCGGCGACCGCGTCCATGTCCGGCGTACATGAAAGCACGCTCTGAGGGTCGCGAACATGAATAAGCACGTCCCGGTCGCCTTTCCCGACAAAGACGGGATTGGCCACGCCAAGAGCGTCCAGCAGGCCCGCCGGTGCCTCCATCGGCCGGGGCGGATCGGCCGGGAAGTCCAGACTGATCGCGCCGCTGTGCGTCCGTGGTGCGCTGCGCGTCCGCGTTGCCTTGAGGGGCCCGCTCGCCGTCTCGAATGTAAGTTCGAGGGGACCGCTTTCGCTGCCTGCGGATGCACCGGTCTGATCAGAGGTCAGGATGTGAGCCGCGGCGAGCGTTGCGTGCCCGCACAGGTCCACCTCATCTGTCGGCGTGAACCACCGGAGGGCATACCGTGCCGGTGCGGTGGCCGTCGCGCGGGGGACGACGAATGCGGTTTCGGACAGGTTCATCTCGGCCGCGAGATGCTGCATCCAGTCGTCCGGGGGAAAGGCATCGGTCACGTAGACGCCGGCAGGATTACCGGAAAACGGCGCGTCGGTGAAGGCGTCAACCTGAAATAGAGGCATGGGAGGGACGACATGGTGGAAACGTGAACGGACGACCATCGTCCAACGAGACGCCCGCCCGCGGGATTCGTCGTGTCCGACCGAGCCTTTGCCTCCGCCATGTACAAACTCTTCCGACCGTTTCTCTTCCGTATGGATGCCGAACGTGCGCACGACGTGAGTCTTCGTGCGGCGGAGATGGCACAGTCAATGACGCCGGGATTCGTGTCGTCGATGTTTGAATTCGAAGACGAGCGACTCAAGCAGCGGCTCTGGGGGAAAGCGTTCGCTAACCCTCTCGGTCTTGCGGCTGGCGCGGACAAGAATGCGCGCCTCATCGACTTCTGGGAATCGGTCGGCTTCGGTTTCGTGGAGGTGGGATCCGTGACGGCGCAGGCGTCCGACGGCAACCCGCAGCCCCGGGCGTTCCGCGTTCGGGATGACGGCGCGCTCATCAACCGGATGGGGCTGAACAACGATGGCGCCGCGGCGGTGGCGAAACGGCTCGCGGCGAACCGGTCCGACCACACGCGACCGCTTGGGATCAACATCGCAAAGACCCACTCCCCCGACATCATGGGCGAGGCCGCGGTGGAGGACTTCCGGGAAAGCTTCCGCCTTCTCGCGCCCGACGCTGACTACATCGCCCTGAACGTATCGTGCCCCAACACCCGCGAGGGCAAGACCTTTGAAGCCCCGGACGCCCTGGACGCACTGCTGTCGGTGATCATGGAGGAGCGCGAGACGCCGGAACGGCGCGTGCCCGTACTGATCAAGCTGAGTCCGCCCGACAGTGCGCGTGTGGTGTTCGATAGCGAGCTCGAGGAGGTGATCGCTATCGCACTGGACCATGAGGTCGACGGGTTCATTGCGACGAACACCGCCTCGGATCGCTCTGGTCTGTCGGCGGACGACGCCGATCTCGAGCGGATCGGCCGGGGCGGGATGAGCGGCGCCCCGCTGCACGCCCGGTCCATGCAAATGGTTCGTTACCTCTATCGGGCGACGGACGGAGAAGTGCCCATCATCGGTGTAGGTGGCATTTGCGACGCGGATACCGCCTACGACACGATCTGTGCCGGCGCCTCGCTCGTTCAACTCTACACGGCGCTGGTCTACGAAGGCCCCGGTCTCGTGAAACGCATCAAGCAGGGCCTGATCGAACGCATCAAGCGTGACGGCTACGCAAACATCGGCGAGGCGACCGGCACCCGATCCGAGATGGGCGAATCGGTTGCTTCTTGAGTTTGACCGGTCCGACGGGAAAAGCCATCAACGACCGCCCCAGGTTGGCTACGTTCCCCGGTTTCCGCCAACGAGCGTCGCGAACGCACCGACCCCGAGGGTGCTCATTTTGGAACGGGCAGGCGGCTCCACAGTACAGGGCGATTGGTTTTTGGATATTGCGCGACGGTGTACTAACCGGTTCGTGCGACCGAACCATTCGGGAGGCTGAAGCCTCGCACGGCCCCGTCCGAAGCGGCGATCCTCGAACGTCACGGCGGTAACTACTCCCCCCGTTGCCGGGGGGCGTCCGCCATCGAAGCGGTTCCGTTCACCAGTCTCGGCCCATCGCACGGCCTTTTTTGCACCCTGTTTTTCGACAAGCCGGCACTGCCCTTGCCACATTTTTATGCCCGCACAGGTTGATTTTAATACCATTCCACAGCTGTTCACGCGTCTCTGTGACCGGTACGACGGACAGGAACGGACCATCCTGAGATACAAAGAGCACGATGAAGGGTGGGTGGATATATCGTGGGAGAGCCTGCGGGACCGCGTGCAGTCGCTGGCCGGCTTCCTCCACCGGGAGGGTATTCGTCAGGGAGACCGCGTGGCGCTGCTGTCGGAGAATCGCCCGGAATGGGCCGTCACCGATCTCGCGACACAACTGATTGGTGGTATTAACGTCTCGATTTACACGTCGCTGCCGCCGGCAAAAGTGGCGTATATCCTCCGTGATAGCGGGGCGAAGTTCGTCGTGGTGTCCGTGCCTGTGCAGCGGAAGAAGATCGAGGAGATCATGGACGAGTGCCCGGATCTCGAGGGCGTTGTCGTCATGAGCGATCTCCCTGACAACCCCCCGGCGTCGATGACACGGTGGGATGATGCGCTCAAGGCCGGGCGATCCTACTGGATCGAGAACGAAGCGGACTTGGCGCCTCTCGCCTCCGCCGTTGAGCCCGACGACACCAGTGCGCTGATCTACACGAGCGGCACCACCGGAGAGCCGAAGGGCGTCGTGCTGACGAACCGCAACTTTTGCTCGAACGTGAAGGCAGCGCTGAAAGTCGTCCCGTTCGACGAAGACGACCACCACCTGTCGTTTCTGCCGCTATGCCATGCGTTTGAGCGCACGGCCGGATACTCGGCCGTGATGGCCGCAGGCGCCACGATCAGCTATGCGGAGAGCATTGAGGCCGTCAGCCAGAACCTGCAGGAGGTCAGCCCGACGGTGATGATCTCGGTGCCCCGGATGTTCGAGAAAATGTACAACCTCGTCTCGAAGCAGGCCACGAGCGGCAGCGCCATCCAGGAGAAGGTCTTCAACTGGGCAGTTCGCGCCGGGCGGAAGTACGCCGATGCGGCCGGGGATGGAGGCGCCGGCCCCCTACTCAAGGCGCAACGGGCGGTGGCGAGCAAACTCGTATTCTCGAAGCTACACGAGAAGCTTGGGGGGAATCTCAAGTTTGCCGTGTCCGGCGGGGCGGCTCTGCCGAAGGAAATCGGGAAGTTCTTCCAGGCGGCCGGCGTCACGATTATCGAGGGATACGGACTCACGGAAACGGCACCCGTCATGGCGGTTAACCCGCTCGAGGCGCCACGCTACGGAACCGTTGGTCACATCCTCCCGGGCGTGACCGTCGCGATTCAGGACATCGAGAACGGCCACATCATCGGGTCGGTCGCCGGCGACGACTATCCGACTGATCTGACGACCGGAGAGGGAGAGATCGTCACCAAAGGACCGAACGTGATGAAGAAGTACTGGAAGCGTCCGGAGGATACGCGCGCCGCGTTCGACCCGGACGGATGGTACCACACCGGAGATGTCGGGCGGTTCGACGGTGGATACCTCCAGATCACGGACCGCATCAAGCACATGATCGTCTCGCGTGGCGGGAAAAACATCTACCCCGGACCGCTGGAAGACGCGTTCAAGACCCTTGCCTGGGTGGATCAGATCATGATCGTCGGTGAAGACCGGCCGTTCCTGACAGCCCTCGTCGTGCCCGACTTTGAGTCTCTCCGCATGGCCGTCCGCGACCAGGGCATCGATGAGTCCGACTACGATAAAGAGATGCTGACCGAACTGGACGGGGTGCGCAAGCTATTCGATCAGGCCTTCCGCAAGCACAACCGGGACACAGCCGCGCACGAGAAGATCCGTAATTTCCACCTGATCCCTGAGCCGTTTACGGTTGAAGACGGCTCGCTCACGCCGACGCTGAAGATGAAACGGCGCGTGATCGAGAAGCGCTACGCGGACGAAATCGACGCCATGTACGCCAAGTTCGAACGGTGAGCAAGTCCCGGCGCCCGCCGCAGATGCACCCGTCCGTCACATCGTCCATATCGGGCCTCGTCGCACCCATGGTGTGCGTGTGGATAAAGGTTGAACTCCTCCAGATACCTTGACGAATAGGCTGCGCGCGTGGTATCGTGGGGATCCCTGGTGGGCCAGTGGCCTATAAGGTAGCACAATTTCGGGGCATGGCGCAGCCCGGTAGCGCGCTTCGTTCGGGACGAAGAGGTCGCCGGTTCAAATCCGGCTGCCCCGACCAGGATTGCACATCGACGCGGCCTTTGCCAGTTGGCAGGGGTCGCGTTTTTTTGTGAACGGAAAGCATCTGTATCCCGCGGATTGGTGCTGCCGCATGGCGGTTTCCGCACGTCCAACGCTCTTACCTCGCCGCCACATGCACGACGGACTTCCTCCATATTTGCGGGATCTCGCGTCGCGTCACCGGAGCGCGCCGACGTCGCCAATGGTCGTTCTCGTCCCGACAACCGGGGCCGCACGCACCGTTCGTGCGGAGATGCTGGGCGATGACGCCTTCCGGGTCGGTGTATGCGTGTCTACGCCCTTTGCCCTGGCGCGACGGATCGCCCGCACCCACCCCTCACAGCGGTCGCAGACGCTCGTCACACGGGCAGACCGGATCCGAATTCTCGAAGCGGCGCTGGCGAGGCTCCCGGAGTCGATCCGTAACGACCTGGCCGGCGATACGGTCGCGTCGGTCGCCCGATCGATGGCTTCCGTCGTCGACCGGCTTCGCCGCAACGACGTGTCCCCTGCCTCGCTCTACGCGCTGTCGATCGGTCGCGCCCTCCCGGCCGCTCATCGTGCCGTCGCTGTAGCGTACGAAGCCTACGACCGGGAACTCCTCGACGGCTCCATGGCGGGACCGTCGGACGTGTTCGGGTGGGCCACCGCCCAGGTTCGTACGGGCCGGGCGCCGTGGCTCCGTGCCGCAACCGTTGCCGTATTCGACGAAATGCGTGCTGATCAGTGCACGGCGATGTTCCTCCACGCGCTCGATAATGAGGCCGCTGCGTTCGTCCGGCTCGGCCCTGGCACCGGACCCGTTGATGGTCCCGCCGATCGCATCGCTGCGCGCTGGGAAGGTGTCCCTGCGTCGTCGACATCGAATGGCCGGTCCAATCCAACCGCGCAGACGTCTGTGACAGTCGATACCCTGGCGGAGGCGGCCGAATGGGTCGACGAATACCTCGCCACCGAGGGGATCGATGCCGGTACCGTGGAAATTGCAGTCGCGAAGGCTCGCATCCCGGCGATGGCCGACCGGCTGCGGTCCACCGGGCTTCGTGTCCGCTCGGGAAGGTCCGACCCGGGCGCCATCCAGCTTGTATCTGTCGAAGCCGCAACGCTGACGGGCCGGGCGCACCGTATCGTTTTACGCCCTGAAGAGCCACGCCATGAGCGGAACGAACCGGAATGGTTGACGCCTGAAGAATGGTCGCGGCTCTCGGCACTGTGCGACGCACCGCTGGCGGGAGACCGAGATAACGGTAGGCTCACTGCTCTCCTCCGGGGCCCGCATCACGGGTCCCTCACGACGATCAGCGTCACGAGCGAAATTCGCCTTCGCGCCGAACCGTCGTGGCAAAGCCGCTCGGGCCGCGAGAATGCCGACCAGCAGGAGCGTGCGGGTTGCCCGTTACAGCGCGGGCTCCAAGCCTGGGCGGTGGACGCAGCCGTCCTGCATGCGTCACCGGGCGACCAGGAACGCCTGCGCCAGACCGCCTACCTGCGCTCCTTGCTACCGGGAAATCAGGAAGGAGTGCTCGTCGATCGGCTCGGCGTTCTCGTCCGGTCGATGCTCGATGCCGGATTCGAACGGTGGATCGACGAGGCCGACCAGGTTCACCCGGTGCCGAACATATTCCTGCCGGACGACGACGTCAGCGAGGGTGACGATAGGACGGAAGAACGCATGTCCACCCCGATCTGCGTTGCCATTCGCAGCGGCAGCGAGTGGCGGCTGCTTGCCGTCGTCGACGACCGCGGGATGTCCGAAAATGAGATCGCGCGTACCGACCGGCGGATGCAGCGAGCGGCGGAGGCCTGGAGTCAGGCGGTGGGTCAAACAGTCATTGCGGCGGCGCGCTTCGGGACGTCGGCAGAATGGCTTGTCGGTGGAGGAGAAGCGGTGTACCGCACGCACGGGTGACGCCGTCACGACAGAAGACACGGACAGGCGACGGCAACGAATCCTTCGGACATAACGAGAATATCGAAGAGGCCATCAGCGAAGATGGCGTTTTTGCAGTCATGTCGTTTATTATGTCCTCGTTCCTCACGTCGGAGGACGATCCATCCCTTACCACTCACGCCGTTGCACCATGGATGCGTCGGATTCGGAAACAAAACCGGAAGCGTCGAACGAGCCGCCGGAAGCATCGAATGATCACGACTCCGGCCAGGCGTCTGACGCTGACGAGCCGCTTCCAGAAGTCGACGTCACGCGGCTGCTGCACCGGGCGCGGGACGGTAGCGACACGGCGCGGGAGGAGCTTTTTCGACTTACGTATGACGAACTTCGCCGCATCGCTCGTCGTGAGCTACGCCGCCGTCATTCCGGCGGCACGCTGTCGGTCACGTCCGTGGTGAACCGCGCATACCTGCGCCTGGTCGACAGCGACGAAGGGCAGATCGGCACGTACGCCAACCGTCTCCACTTCTTCGGGACGGCAGCGCGTGCCATGCGCTCGGCCATCATCGATTACGCGCGCTACAAGACGCGGCAAAAACGGGGCGGTGACGAGCCAGATCTGGCGCTCGAGGACGTGCTATCGCCTGAAGCCGAGAACCAACCGCTGGAGACGCTGCTGACGGTCGAATCGGCCCTTCAGCGCCTCGAAAAAATGGACCCCGAACTCGCCCGCGTCGTCGAGCTGATTTTCTTCGGCGGCATGCTCCAAAAGGAGGTCGCTGAGCTGGAGAATATCGATGTCCGCACGGTGCAGCGGCGGTGGCGAAAGGCAAAAATGATCCTTCGCGAGTTCCTTTCTGCAGAAGAAGAGTCCGAGTGAACGGCCCGGTCTTCGTCTCCGGCGATGCGCTGGGGAATAGGACGTCGGCTCTCGTTTTCGGAAAAACGCTGAACCGAGCGTCCGTTCACTGAGGACGTCCCGTGCAGGCCGGGTCCGTGTCCGGTTGGCGCGTCGTTTCTCGTATTTCATGTAGACAGCGGTGTGTCAGAAGAAGCCGTTTAACCGTCGCTTTCCACGAATGCCCCGATCCTCCCGCATGCAGAACCTCACGCAGGACGAGTGGCGCGAGGCGATGGCGTTGCTCGATCAGGTGCTGGACCTCGATCCGCCTCAACAGCAGGAGGCGCTTCAGGCGTCCGACGCCCAGGAGAAGATCCGGACCGCCGTCGCGCGGATGCTGGCGCAGGAAGCGGATGAGGATGATGTCCTGGATCGCGGCGCGTTTGATCTAATCGCGCCGGTGGTTGAAGACGACGACCGTTTCGACGACACGGCCGTACGGGCGCTGGAAACGTTGAGCAGCGGCGGCACCGGTCTTCGCGCCCGACCGGGGGATCTGGAGAAGGGGATGGTCATCGGCGCCTATCGCATCGAGGGCCTTCTTGGACGGGGCGGAATGGGCGAAGTATACCTGGCCGAGCGCGCCGACGACGCGTACACGCAGAAGGTGGCGCTGAAGCTCGTTCGCGTCCAGGGCCTGGGTAGCGGAGAGGTGGAGGCCCGGTTTCGTCGCGAGCGGCAGATTCTGGCCGGTCTCCGCCACGAGCACATCGCGCGTCTCCTGGATGGCGGCGTCACGGAGCGTGGCCGGCCGTTCCTCGTTATGGAATACGTCGATGGTCAGACGATCACGACATATGCGGACGAGAACGGGCTGGACGTCGACCAGCGACTCGAACTGTTCGAGCAGGCATGCCGGGCGGTCCAGTACGCCCACCGCCGGGCCATCATCCACCGCGACCTCAAGCCGACGAATCTGATCGTGGAGGAACGGCGCGCCGGAGGCGACGGGCAGTCCGGGACCGTCCGACCCGTGGCGAAATTGCTCGACTTCGGGATTGCGAAGCTGCTGGAAGCGGAAACCACAGAGGAGGCCCTGACGCGGGCCGATGAGCGCCTGATGACACCGGAGTATGCGGCTCCGGAGCAGATCTCCGGGGACCCGGTAACCACCGCGACCGACGTCTACCAACTCGGCGCGCTCATGTACGAGCTGCTCACGGGGCAGCGACCGTTCTACGAGGTCACGGAAGGCAAATCGGGACGCTCACGCATCCGCGCGGCCGAGGATGCCATTCTGCAGACGGAGCCGGAGAATCCAAGCCAGGTCCTGACGCGCAATGCCGAGACGCTCCAGCGGACGCATGGGACGGACTTTCAGCATCTCATCGGGCGGGTGCGGGGCGACCTGGACGCCATCGTTCGGAAGGCGCTGCGCAAGGATCCCGCCGGTCGCTACGACTCCGTCAGTGACCTTCTGGATGACCTCAGGCGCTACCGGGACGGGCGGCCGGTGGAGGCGCGCCGCGGTACGTGGACGTACCGGACCAAGAAATTCATCCGCCGCAACCGCACGCCCGTTGTTCTCGGTACCGCGGTAGCGGTTCTGATCGCGGCCTTCGTGGTCTCGCTCATCGTCCAGACAAACCGCCTCGAAACCGCCCTTGCCGACGTACGCGCGGAGTCGGAGCGACGCGAAGAGGTGCAAGACCTCTTTACGTCCATTCTGGATGTTGCAGAGCCCAGCCCGGAGTACCGGGACACGCTGACGGTGCGGGACATGCTGAATCGGAGCGCAGAGCAGGCGTACATGCAGTTCGCAGACCACCCTCGCCTGAAGGCGTGGACGTACACACGCCTCACATCCTACGAGTACAACCTGGGCGAATATGAGCGAGCTGTTGCGTTTGGCGACTCCGCTCTGGCTGTTTACGACTCGCTCCACCAGCACGCCGTCGACGATCGGTTCGCGATCACGAATGAGTACGCGTCGGCTCTCGGAAATACGGCCGCCGCGCTTCGTGAACTGGACCGTATCGACGAGGCTCTCACCCTTCGCGAACGAGCCGTTTCTGTCATTACCGGCAGGCAGCGATCGCGGGGGCAGGCACGCCTCGCCGGGACGTGGTTTCAGTCATCCATGTCCGAGAAAGAGCAGCTTATCGCGGAAATCCAGGCCCGGATGAACTATCTCAGTGTGGTGGAGATGGTGGATCGGACCCGTGCCCATGCAGAGGTCGACACGATTAACACCCTGATCCGGCGATTCAAGGATGCCGGCGGTTCGGCTCAGAACGAGACCTTGCTCTTCGAATACGGCACCCTTGCCGGCTATTACCTTGATGAGGGTGCGTTCGATGTTGCAGATTCACTCTTTACGAAGACCCTTTCATTCAGAGAAGAAAAATACGGACACATATCGCAGGAGGTGGAGACGATTCTCAATAACCGGATCGCGATGTATGTCCGAATGGCCGACTATCGAAAAGCGTATGCCGTAGCCAGCGAGGCACTTTCGATCGGTCGTCAGATTTATGGCAACGACCACCCCACGCTTCGGCCCACTCTGAACCATGTCGGAAATGCATTGGTAAATCTCGATCGACACGAAGAAGCAGTGTCGTATTTCCGAGAAGCGCTCCGCATCAGTCGAGTTGAATTTGGTGCCGATCACGACAACACACTGGACGCTCGGCTGCGTCTGGCGAATGCCTACAATTCAATGGGGAATCCGGGGCGGGCTGTGCCGATATTGCAGGACGTTCTCCGGGTTTATAATGCTAAATATGGCAGCAAAGCCGACCTGACGATCGGCGTACGTGTGAATCTGGCTGCCGCACTTCGTCAGGTCGGTGCTACAGATGACGCACTCAGACAACACCGACTGGTTTTGGATATAGCACGTCGACTGTATCCAGAAAATCCGACTGCAGAAGAAGTGAAGACGATTGAGTATCGTCAGATCGCGCGGCCATACATCGCCATTCTTCGCTCGTACTCACTTCTGCTGGACGATCTCGGCCGCCGCCGCGAAAAATGCCAGATTATGGCAGAATACGATCAGGTGTATCGCGATTCTGAGATCGGTCCACAGATGTACGGTCAGGACGAAGGTGCGGAGATTCGACAGTTTCTGGAAGGGTGTGATCGCTCCCAACTGTCGTGAGTACACAAAAAAGAGTCCATCGAAATCCCTGCCGGGTATTCGGTGGACTCTTTTCTTTGGCTATGATTGCCGACGCTCAATCGCCATCCGGCATTGGCTCTTCCGGTTCTTCCTTCTTTTCGCCGTTGTCGTTGTCGTCTCCTGGCATGGGTTTGGCTCGCTGTTGTGAAAGAAATGTGATGGGATTATTCAGACTTTAAGCTTCCAAACGGATAAACGCAAGGAGAAGGATCCACGAATCGAAAGATAACCTTCTTCCTGGAAGGGCGTGCGCACCCGGGATTCTCGTTCATCTCATCGCCGACACGGACGGCGTTCATCCGAGTGCAACGAGCACCGCGAAAACGACCATGCTTGTGAGGACCCCGTAGGCAGTCGCCGTCGAGCGTGTGCGGTCTGGTCCGGCTGCGAGGTCTGCAGTTAGAAGCGTCTGAAGCATTCGCATGGCACGTGTCAATCTGTGTTACGAAGCGTGGACTCGCGGGCGCGACCGGGTGCCGGCCCTTCACTTAATCTATACGCGTCTCGGGCTTCTCACCCGACATCCGGAAGCAAAAAAAAATCCCCCGACGAATTGCAGGGAATCCGCCGGGGAAATCACTTCCGAAAGAAGGTCTTATGTTAGGTCCGTTCGTACGTCACGAACCGGAATCCGTCACGCTTGTCGACCTCGACGGGTTCAAAGACGTCGCCGATCAGGTGTTCGTACTCGGGGAAATACGTGTCGCCCTTCCATTCACCTTCCACGAGCGTCAGTTCCAGGCGGTCGGCGTGCGGGAGGAATTGCCGGTAGATGTCCTCACCGCCGCCGATGAAGACCGTCTGTTCCCCGTCCACGGACTCAAGAGCGGCATCAAGGGACGAATACGTCTCGACGCCGTCGTAGTCGTTTTCGAGCCCCTTCCGCGTCAGGACGATCATTCGGCGATTGGGAAGGGGCCCCCCGAACTGGTGGACGATGGACTGGAATGTCTTGCGACCCAGGATGAGCGGATAGCCCGTCGTGAGTCGCTTGAATCGCTGCAGGTCTTCCGGGAGATGCCAGGGTAGGTCGAGGTCTCGGCCGATGACGCGGTTTTCTTCCGCAACGGCGGCAATCAGGATAATGTCGGGCACAGCGTACAAATACAGGTGAGTGGGAATGCGTGCATCACGTCGACGTAGACGACGGGGGGCGGGGTTCGCCGCTCGTAATGGCGTTCTCTGGGGCCGGGGATGTGCGGTCGATCTGTTCGATCATATCTTTTCCCCGAATTCCGCGCCGGCTCAGTAGCCCGTCCGGGTGATGCGCCGCTTCCCGTGCCGGGCCGTACAGGTTCAGCCAGAGGTCGAACCGCTCGCCGTATCGCATCACGCGGTAGAAGAGGCTGTCTGCGCCGGTCCGGTCGAAGAGGAGGTCGATGGCGGCCCCGGCAATCGATAGGGGCGACAGCACGATGTCTTTGATACCGTCGAGCCAGAGTTTGACCTGAAAAAAGACCAGGTCGCGGATGATGACGGCGCGACGGGGCGTGTCTTTAGGCGGCGGCGTCGGAGACGAGCGATGAGAGGCAGGCATCGGAGCACCGGCTTCGGGTACGGAAAGCAGTGGACCGGTTCATACCTCCGACGCAGCAAACGGGTTCGGTCGGCGGCCTCGCGATCCAGGATGGTAGAACCCGCCCGATTGTGCCTGTGTCAGCAACTTGCTTCTCGTTCCAGAATCGATTCCAGCGTCTGGCTTGTGGCCAGCAGGTCCCGGTCCTGGTTGAAGCGGCCGTGGACCTGGATTCCGATGGGGCGGCTTGGCTCGTCGCCGGCACGTGTCCAGCCCGCAGGAAGCGTCGCGATCGGGTGCCCGGGCACGGCCAGCGCCGGCAGATAGGCTGAAAACGGCAGAGCGTACGGCACGGTCTCTCTATCGATCGAGAGGCGCGCACCCGTCCGGCACTGCTGGAAGGAGGGGATGGCCGCGACCGGCGTTACCCAGGCGTCGAAGTCGTCGAGGAAGTCATTGAGGGTTGCGCGGAGTTTGTCGCGATGGGTCAGCGCATTCTGGTATCCTCGTTCGTCGAGACCCGACCCGACGACGAGGTACGACGCAAGAAATCCGTAGAGCGCGCGGATGACGCCGTTCCAGATGACATGTCGTCCCGGCGTGTCGCGGAGCAACCAGGGTAAGCCCCGGGACAGTTCGTAGCCCTGGATGCGACCCCATACGGATAGGGCCTCTTCGATGTCGATGGGGGCCGCGACCCGCTGAACGGAGACCGACTGCCGGGTGAGGGCGGTTTCGAGAGATCGTAGGACACGCTGCGTGTCGGTGTCTGACGGGACATCACCGAGAGCGTCCGTCAATGCGATCGTCAGGTCCGACGGGTGCGGTGGAGAGACCGGATGGTGCGGTTCCAGCGGGGTGTCACTCGGCGTGTTGAGAACATGGAAGCCAAGCTCGAGGTCGGCCACGGTGCGCGCCATTGGGCCTGGCACCACGATGTTTTTGATCGTCATCGGCCGATCGCTCGGCACCATGCCGTGGGTTGGAAGTACTCCGTCGCTCGGGCGCAGGCTGCAGACGCCGCAGAAGTGGGCGGGGAGGCGGATGGAGCCGGCGACGTCCGCCCCCAGCTCCAGCGGGACGAAACCGGCTGCGAGACTGGCTGCGGACCCGCCGCTGCTTCCACCGGGTGTGTAGCCGGGTGCCCAGGGATTCTGTGCTCGCCCGAAGTACGGATGCCAGCACTGCCAGTCATATGAGGCGAAGGGGAGGTTTGACTTTCCCACCAGGACGGCGCCGGCCCGTTTGAGTCGGGCCACGACGGCGGCGTCTCGATCCGGCACCCATCGCTGGTAGGGCGGAAGCCCGTACGTTGTGCGGATCCCTCTGGTATCGAACTGATCCTTGACGGTGATGGGGACGCCGTGGAGCGGGCCCCACACGGTCCCTTCCCGGAGTGCCGCATCCGCCTCCGCCGCCCGCTGTCGGGCGCCGGCCTCATCCAGCGTCACGATCGCGTTGAGCTCCGGGTTGCGACGCCGAATACGGTCCAGCGCGGCATCGAGCGCTTCGGTAGCGGTTGTCTCGCCGGCTCGTATCTGTGCGGCGAGCTCCGTTGCAGACGGGAGCGCGGTCCGGGTCGAAGGTGCGGCGACGGCAGGGGTGACCATGAGGGCAGGGGACAAGTAGGTACCGAACGAGGTCAGGAGCGGCCTGGCGGTCCATCCACGAAGAGTTGCTTGAAGAGGTCGTGCGATCGCTCCCGGCCCTCCGCCGTGAAGACGACCGATCGGTCGCTTTCACCCGGGTCTTCGATCCACCCCTTCTCATGAAGCCGATCGATGTGGCGGTGGGCAAAGCGTTTCCACGCACGCGTCTGGATGACGTTCTCGCCGATCTCCTCGTCGAATGCCGTCAGCCAGAGCAGCGCGAGAATCATGTCGTCAACCTTGTCGCCGTCGTACTCCATCAGCACGGGTGGGAATTGGAAAGGAAAGCGCCGGGTGGGACGTGTGGGTCGAACAGTGGCAAAGTCGAAGGCGGAGGCACGGGCACGGTATGGGAGGAAGCGAGGTGATGGCCCGAATGCGAGATACGGGCCCACTTCTGCCTGGAGTCGGCGTCATACGGCGATGGGCGCTCGAAGGGCGGGATGATGCCGGTAGTCCTCGACGATAACATCCTCGACCGTGTAATCGACGATCGAGGCTTTTGGGGTCAGGGACAGCCGGGGCAATGGGTACGAATCTCGGCGAAGTTGTTCGCGGACGACGTCGAGGTGATTCGTGTAAATGTGGCAGTCGCCGCCCGAGAAGATCAGTTCGTGCGGCGTGAGATCAGCCTGCTGCGCCAGCATGTGCGTGAGAAGGGCGTAGCTCGCGATGTTGAAGGGGAGGCCGAGGAAGGAATCCACCGATCGCTGCTGCCACATGAGCGAGAGGCGCCCATCGCCCGGTTCGCCGTCGACGAAGCACTGGAAGGCGTAGTGGCAGGGGGGAAGGGCCATGACGTCCACCTGTGCGGGGTGCCAGGCCGACACCAGGAGCCGGCGGGATTCCGGATTTTCTCGAAGATCCGTCACGAGGCGCTCGATCTGATCGACGCGCCCGTCCGGTCCGCGGAAGTCGCGCCATTGTTTGCCGTACACCGGACCGAGTGCGCCCCATTCTTCCGCGAACGCGGCATCGTCCAGGATCCGCTGTTCGAAGTCGTCCTGTGAGAGGTCGCGACCGGTCTCGTCTCGAAAACGCTTCAGGGGCCAGTCCGTCCAGATGGAGACGTCTTGCTCGAGGAGGGGGCGAATGTTCGTCCCGCCCGAAAGGAACCAGCAGAGCTCCGCTGCCACGCCGTGCATCCACACGCGTTTCGTTGTAATCAGGGGAAAGCCCTCCTGCAGGTCGAAACGTAGGTGGCGGCCGAACACGCGGAGCGTCCCCGTTCCGGTCCGATCGGCATGCTCCGAGCCGTTGTCAACGATGTCGCGGAGATAGTCGTGATACGGCTTCATGAGCGCAGCGGTCGAGGAGAGAACGTCGAAGAGGATGAAAGGTCTGAAACGGCGCGCGAAGCGTCAAGGTAGACCGGCATACGACGCCGGCGATGGATCGGGCGGGCCGTGTTGCGACGGAGCGTGATAAGAAGTCGCGGAGGTCGCCGCGTGCAGGAACGTTTGAAAACGTGCCGTCGTTGGCGCGATCAACCCTGACGAGCCACCTCAAATGGAGACAGCTTCGCACGTATGGATCCCGAGATTCCAGCCAACAAGCACGTGAAAATGGCCGTCAACCATCTGAACAAGGTGCTTCAGTATGCACCGATGGTGGCTGAAGGCCGGGATGCACAGGTCCACCTGACGGCACAGGACTGGCAGGTCGTCGCCGACGTGCTGTTCAAGATGAACACGCCGGACGAGAAGCTTCCGGACCAGATCATCGAGTACGGCCTGGCGAACGAGAACCAGACGATTACGCTGACGACGGATGATTACGATATCCGCCTGGACGTAGTGGCCAGCTGACCGTTCCGTGGGGCTCGTGTCGGCTTAAACCGGCATCTTCGGTCAGTTCGCTGCTGCCTGAAGGGGAAAGGTCGGGATGTCGACGCGGTATTGCTTCCCGTCCGAGCGCTGGACGAGGTAGTTGCCCTCAACAGATCCGCTGAACGAGCTGATCGTGCATGCGCCGTCATAGATGTGTTCCTCGCCGGGGGAAAGCACCGGCTGAGCCCGTAACTCGACGTCCCCTTCGGCATCGTGAAGTGTACCGTCAGACTCGTGAATCGTCCATCGCCGCCGTAAAAGCTGGATGTCGTCTTCCCCCTGATTCTCGATGAACACGGCGTAGGCGAAGGAAAAAGCACGTTCCAGAATGTTTGTTTGCCCGTCCAGATATATCGGGCGAACGGTGATCTGGATATCGTGCGTCGTTGTGGCGTAGCTGAGCATAGAGGTGCAGGCGGCGCAGAAGCGAGGTTGCAACGACCCGGCGTGCCGTCCAGCGGCGATCCCCTCAGGAACCGGCATGGAACCAGGTCAATGGGCAAATACACGTGGCAGAAATCCTGCCGGACATCTTCCTGTAACGGCACTGTTACCAATTGTTCGCCACCGCCCGTCGATTTCATGGAAGGGCGTCTGCCGTTGTGCCGGGCTTGACGATGTCAGTCCCAGTGCGTCTTTTACATAGCAACCTGGGCTACCCTGCCGACGCAGTGCTCTACGCCCTCGTTTAGCCTGACGACCCGACGCGCGCATGCCCAGTGCGCAATGGCCAGTACCCCACACTGAGCCGTATCAGTCAGGGACCCCCTTTGCCCTCACTCCCTTCAACCGTATGGTTTCTTCTTCCCGGTCGGACGCTTCTGCTTCTGACCCCGATGACGCGTCTCCTGAGAAATCACATATCCCCGACGATGTGGACCCGGATGGGCGTGGCGGGGCGTCCGACGCTGCGTACGGTGACATCGATGATCCGGTTGTCGACCTGTCGGCAATCACCCCGCCGGCAGCAACCGATCCACAATCGTGGACCCGGAGTCGGCTGGCCGCTCTGAATGCGCAGTTCGAGCCGCGCCACCCTCGTGTCGTGCTGAAGTGGGCCGTTCAGACCTTCGGCCGCGGCCTCGCGCAGGGCACCGGGTTCGGACCGTCCGGCGTCGTCATCATGCACATGCTATCAGAGATCGATCCGGCGACGACGTTTTTCTACCTGGACACCGACCTCCTCTTCCCCGAGACCTACGAACTCAAGGACGAGCTCGCCGAGGCGTTCGGGATCACCATCACCCGCGTGCACGGAGGTGCGACGCCCGAAGAGCAGGCCGAGGCGGAAGGGCCGGAGCTGTGGAACCGCAACCCGGACCGGTGCTGCTTTCTTCGCAAGGTCAAACCGCTCCAGGACTTTCTGGCCGACCGCAGCGCGTGGGTCACGGGGGTTCGTCGCGATCAGTCCGCTTCTCGGGCCCAGGCGCGGATTGTCGACTGGGCGCCACAATGCGAGGTCGTCAAAGTGAACCCGCTGGCTTCGTGGGCGCGAAAGGACGTCTGGCGCTACATCATTGAAAACGGGCTGCCGTACAACGAACTGCATGACCGCGGCTTTCCCAGCATCGGCTGCATCCCCTGCACGCAGGCCGTCGACGGCTCGGAGTACTCGCGGGACGGTCGGTGGGAGGGCACGGACAAGTCGGAATGTGGTATCCACACCTGACGATCGTGCCCCCCGGGTCGGAGCAGGACGGAAGTCAGTTCATCGGAGGAAGCGCCCGAATCCCGTTCGGAGGCAATCGTCTGTGGGGGAATGCCGGGCACAGCAACGCGACGTCAACCCGCTATCCGATCCCCGCGGATCTGCGGATATTGCAACGTGACGGCCTTCCGTCGGCGCGACACTGTTTCGTTCTCGCAACCTCCGCGGGACAGCGCGGGACAGCGCGGCACAGCCGGACCCGGGCTCTCCGTTCCGCATTCTGTCCACCGGCACGCGGGCCGGGTCGTTCGATCGCCGGGTCGTACTCATGGGCATCGGATCGAGTCTAGGCTCGGTGAACCTCGCGTGCGTTCACCGTAGCTCCCGGAATCATCGCACCGGGGCCGTCGTTGCAACACACAGTTTAGATCTATTCTAAAGTTTGACGTTTTCGCATGAGCGCTCCATCTACGAACGTGCAGCAGATCCCCGAGGCGACGATCCTTTTCGCCGGCGACTCGGGCGACGGCATGCAGCTGACGGGATCGCAGTTTACCCTGGCGTCCGCCTACGCGCACAACGATCTGGCGACGCTACCGGATTACCCGGCGGAAATCCGTGCACCCGCGGGCACCACATACGGCGTGAGCGGCTTTCAGCTTCACTTTGGCGAGGTCGACATCCACACGCCCGGCGACGAGGTGGATCTTCTCGTCGCGATGAACGCCGCCGCGCTGAAAGTGCACCTGCACCGCGTCCGCCCCGGTGGCACCGTAATGGTTAATGTCGACAAGATGTCCGCTCGGGACCTTGAACTTGCGGACATGGATGCCAATCCGCTCGAGGACGGCACCCTGGACGGCTATCAGGTCATCGAAGTGCAGCTAACGAAGCTGACACACGAGGCGCTCGACGACTTCGACCTTACGAAGAAGCAGAAAGACCGGTCGAAGAACATGTTCGCGCTCGGGCTCTCGCTCTGGATGTATTCGCGACCGATCGAACCGGCAGAGAACTGGATCAAGCAGAAGTTCGACGACAAGCCGGAGATTCGCGATGCCAACCTGCACCTTCTGCACAAGGGGGCACACTACGGGGAGACGGTCGAGGCTTTCGCCGTTCGCTACGAGGTGAACGCGGCAGCCATGCGGCCGGGCACGTACCGGGCCATTCGCGGAGCGGAGGCGCTCGCTCTCGGCCTGGTTGCCGCCACCGACAAGAGTGGTTTGCCGCTCTTCTACGGATCCTACCCTATCACACCGGCGTCCGACATCCTCCATGAGGTCAGCAAGCATAAGAACTTCGGCGTGATGACCTTCCAGGCCGAAGACGAGATCGCGGCTGTTGGCTCGGCAGTCGGTGCGAGTTTCTCCGGCGGACTGGGCGTTTGTGCAACGTCCGGGCCCGGCCTCGCGCTGAAGACGGAGACCATTGGCCTGGCCGTCATGACGGAGCTTCCGCTCGTGGTCATCGACATGCAGCGAGGCGGCCCGTCCACGGGACTGCCGACCAAGCCCGAGCAGAGCGACCTCCTGCAGGCGATTTACGGCCGCAACGGGGATGCCCCGCTGCCGGTGATCGCCGCAAGCTCGCCCGGCGATTGCTTCTACGCAGCGTACGAAGCCTGCCGGATTGCGACGAAATACATGACGCCCGTGATTCTGCTCGCGGATGGGTACCTGGGCAACGGCTCAGAGGCCTGGCGCATTCCCAACACCGACCAGCTGGCCCCCTTCAGCGTGTCGTTCGAGACGGAGAAGCGCGCGGAGACCTTTCATGAAGACGACGACGGCAACCCCCAATTCCTGCCGTATGTTCGGGATGAAGAAACGCTGGCGCGGGCCTGGGCGAAGCCGGGAACGCCCGGCCATGAGCACCGCATCGGCGGGCTGGAGAAGGATGACCCGACCGGCGACGTCTCCTACGACGCAGCCAACCATCAGAAGATGACGCAGATGCGGGCGGAGAAGGTGATGCGCGTCCGCCAGGATATTCCGCCCACCCAGATTCACGGCGATAGGGATGCGGATCTGCTTGTGCTCGGCTGGGGCTCCACGAAAGGTGCAATCGAGGAAGCCGTCGAACGGGCGGTCGAGGACGGCGTGCCAGTGGCTCGGGCGCACCTACGCCACGTATGGCCGCTACCCGGAGACCTGGAAGAGATCCTCGCGCGGTACGACCGCGTGCTCGTCCCCGAACTCAACAACGGACAGCTTTCACGCCTCCTGCGGGATGAGTACCTGAAGGATGTGCGGCCGCTCAACAAGATCCAGGGACGCCCCTTCCGGGCGGAGGAGATTTTGGATGAGATCCAACGCATGACCGGTCAGGTCACGCCCGCCTGACCGCCGCTGCTGATCGCTCCGTCCCGACCGTTTTCCGCAACCGGCGCTGATGAACGCCCGTTGCATTCCACCTGACGACGTACGATTCGACATGGCAGACGAGACGCCGACTTCCAACGACACCAACGGCACCCAGAACGGGTCGTCGTCGGGTTCGAGCCCGGCCGGCACCCGTAAACCCGCCGGACCGCCCGGTGCTAAAAAACCCGGTTCGAAGACGCCCGACGCAAAGAAAGCGGCGGGACCGCCCGGAGCGAAGAAGCCGGCCGGACCTCCGGGTGCGAAGAAGCCCGGCAAAAAGCCCGCAGGTCCTCCTGGATCGAAGAAACCAAAGATGCCGCCCGGCATGAGCGGGGATGGCGGCGGACTGACGCGAAAGGACTTCTCCAGCGATCAGGACGTCCGCTGGTGCCCCGGCTGCGGCGACTATGCAATCCTGTCGACGGTGCAACGCCTGCTGCCCGACCTGGACGTGCCGAAAGAGAACATCGTGTTCATTAGTGGCATCGGCTGCTCGGGACGGTTTCCATACTACATGGACACCTACGGGATGCACTCGATCCACGGCCGTGCCCCTGCCTTCGCGACGGGGCTGAAGTCGACGAATCCCGAGCTTGACGTCTGGATCGTGACCGGGGACGGGGACGCGCTCTCCATCGGCGGCAACCACCTGATCCATATTCTCCGCCGCAACCTGAACACTCAGATCCTGCTCTTCAACAACAAGATCTACGGCCTCACCAAGGGGCAGTACAGCCCCACATCGGAGGTGGGCAAGGTCACGAAGAGTACCCCGTACGGCAGCATCGATCAGCCGTTCAATCCGGTTGCGGTCGCCCTCGGCGCGGATGCGACGTTCGTCGGTCGGACGATGGACCGCGATCCGAAGCACATGAAAAAGATGATGCGGGCCGCGCATGACCACCACGGCACTGGGTTTCTGGAGATTTACCAGAACTGCAATATATTTAACGACGGTGCTTTTTTCGAGTTTACGGAGAAAGAGACCAAGTCCGACCGCGCGCTCTTCGTGGACAACGGCGAGCCATTGACGTACGCGAATGGGGCAAAAGGCATTCGTCTGGACGGGCTCCGTCCGGAGCCGGTGGACCTGACGAATGGCCAGTGGTCGGCTGATGACTGCCTCGTATACGACGAAACGAACCAAGAAATGGCGACGATCATCGGGCGCATGTTCTGGCGTGAGGACCTGCCGCGTCCGTTCGGCGTCCTGTACCGCGTGGAGCGCCCCACCTACGAGGACCTGCTTCACCAGCAGATCGAAGCCATTACCGAGAAGCGCGGTGCCGGCGACCTGGACGAACTCCTTCGCCGGGGCAACACCTGGGAAATCGACTGACGGCATCGTGGCTCGCCACCGGTACCTACCCTCAAGCCTTCACAGCGCACGATTCCGTCGTGCCGTTTGCTCTCACCCCTCACTCCCTCCCCCTGAACTATCTTCAAGATGATTGGCGATAAGCTGAAAACGTATCCGGATCTCGCGCTACTCCTCCTTCGTGTCGTATTCGGCCTGTACATGGCCATCGGTCATGGCTGGGGCAAAATCACGGGCGGCACGGAGAAATGGGCAGAAGTCGGGGGCGTGATGGGCATCATCGGGCTCGACTTCGCCCCAGCCTTCTGGGGCTTCATGGCGGCTATCTCGGAGTTCGTCGCCGCCCTACTGGTCGCAGTCGGCCTCGTCACCCGCCCGGCTTCGCTGCTCGTCGTCCTGACGATGACCATGGCCGCGACGATGCACATCGTGACTGGCAACGGTAGCCCGGAGACCGCCATCGTCTACCTGATCGGCTTCCTCGCCGTTGCTCTCTACGGTCCCGGTAAATACAGCGCCGACAAAATTCTCGGATAAGCAGGTCGGCGGGCCAACCCCGTCGGAGTTCCGGGCTTGCATCGACCTGTTGAAGCGGTTGGATCTTTCCCCGTCTGTCCCATTCGATCAGATTGAACGATGAATACGTCCCGGTGGTCTTCCGTTGATGCAGCGTTGTTGATTCTCCGCATCGGCATCGGCATCTCGTTTGTTTTCGTGTACGGTTACGAGAAACTCTTCGGCGGTCCAGAGAAGTGGATGGGACTCGGCCAGAACATGTCGGCTCTCGGCATCACGTTCTGGCCCACATTCTGGGGCTTCATGGGGTCGTTTGCGGAATTCGCAGGCGCCCTGTTCGTCATGCTCGGCCTGCTCACGCGCCCGGCCCTGGGTCTCCTCATCATAACCATGGTCGTGGCGGCGACCGGCCACATCACGGGCACGATTTCCGGCGGCCCGTGGCACGCGACGGAGATGCTGACCGTGTTCGTCGTTCTGCTTCTGACGGGACCGGGGCGGTACAGCATCGACGCGATGCTTGAGAAGAAATTCTCGGCCCCGACGAAGGAGACGGTGTAAGCACCGACCGCGCCGGGCTCCTTCCGGCTTCTTACCGACGTCGACTCGTCTCCATGCCTCGCTCCCCTGCCACATCCGCGGATGTCGTCGTCATCGGCGGCGGCGTGGCGGGATTGCTGGTGGCCCACCGCTGCGCCGCAACCGGAGACAGCGTCCTCTTGCTTGAGGCCGGTGAACGCGTCGGCGGTCGTTGCCTGAGCTTGGACGCAGGCGGCATACGGGTCGATCTTGGGGCGGCGTGGCACTGGGCGGAGCATACCCGCGTCCCACGCGTCCTCGATCGGTTCAGCCTCGCACGGATCCGTCAGTACGAACCCGGCGTGGCCGTCTTCGAATCCGGACGCAACCGACCGGTAGAACACGTCGATTGGCCGAGCACCCCGCCCCCGTCATGGCGGATCGAAGGAGGAACCCAGGCCCTCATAGACGCCGTGGCCGATGTTATTCCGGACGGAACGGTCCATTGCGGCATGCGGGTGGATCGCATCCGGCAGGCAGGCCCGGACGGCATTCGGGTGGAGGGCACCGGCTCCGAGGGGCCGTTCAGCGTCGAGGCAGCGAGATGCGCCTGCGCTGTGCCGCCCCGCCTCGTCGCGCATACGATCGACATCCGTCCCCTGCCGTCAGGCGTCAAAGACGCACTCAGGCACACGCCCACGTGGATGAGTCACAGTCTCAAGGCCGGCGTCGTGTACGACCGTCCCTTCTGGCGCGAGGACGGATGGTCCGGCCGCGTGCGAAGCCTCGTGGGCCCCATTCACGACTGGCACGACGCCACCCCGCCCGCATCACTGGCCTCCGGGGGACGCAGCCGGGGAGCCGGCGGACTCTTCGGGTTCGGCCCGCCGCTGCAACAGGGTGTATCCATGGACGATTTCCGCAAGCGGATCGTAGAGCAACTCGTCCACTGCTATGGCCCGGCGGCGCGCGATCCGGTGGCTGTGCGTGTGCAGGACTGGTCGCGGGCGCCGCGGACGACACCGTCCGCGGGGAGCGCCTGCCGGGTAGACGAGCCGACGGCTGTCCCGGCGTTGTCGCGCGAGTACTGGAATGGCCGCCTCCACTTCGTTGCTGCAGAAACCGCGTGCGACCACCCGGGCTTTCTCGACGGAGCCATCGAAGCCGCCCAGCGCTGGGAAGAGCAAACATCCGCAACGGCGTCCGCTGCCGCGTGACCGGTGACGGTAATTTTGCAGCGGTCGTCGCCCGACCGAGTTGCGCACACGCCCCCCGGTGAACCTTCAACCTTATCGATCTGAAGTGTAACAAAGCCTCAACATGGGGGTACCTCGTGCGGCAGCGCGCATCCGATGATGTCGGTGCATGAACCCATCCGCGCGGTACGATGTGTATACCCATGCCCGTAGATACACGACTCCGTTCGCACTCGACAAGCAAAGAGGTATACCGATGGCCAAAAAGATCTTGATGATCGCCGGCGACTTCGGCGAAGACTACGAGACGATGGTCCCGTTTCAGATGCTCCAGATGGTGGGGCACACCGTACATGCCGTTTGCCCGGACAAGAAGGCGGGCGAAACCGTGAAGACGGGAATCCACGACTTCGAAGGGGACCAGACCTACACAGAGAAACCCGGGCACCTTTTTGCGCTCAACGCGACGTTTGACGACATCGACGTGGCGGAATATGATGCGCTCGTCCTGCCGGGTGGTCGGGCGCCGGAGTACCTGCGTCTCAATGATGACGTGTTGGACGCCGTCCGCCACTTTTTCGATGAGGACAAACCGGTCGCGGCCGTCTGTCATGCCGCACAGCTCCTTACGGCCGCGGATGTTGTAGAAGGTCGGCGTCTGTCGGCGTACCCGGCCTGCGCTCCCGAGGTTGAGGCCGCGGGCGGTACGTACGAGGACGTCGATATGAGCGAAGCCGTTACCGACGGCAATCTGGTGACTGCCCCGGCGTGGCCCGCGCATCCGGCTTGGATCGCGGCCTTCCTTGAGGTGCTCGGCACACGCATCGATCACGCTGATCCGGTTGCCGCATGACCCCTCACCAACCGGTCGCCCAAAGCTACGCTCTGGCGACACGACGTGAGGCATGTACCAAATTTCTGCGCCGGGCCGGCCACGGTCCGGCGTCTTTCGTTGGTGGCACGATCTTCGTAGGGAGATGGACCGGACGAGTGATGTGTTGGCGTGCGCCTACCTGCACCGACGGCGTGAAGCGGTTCCCCGCCGCCTTCCAACAATCCGCCGCCACCTGCCGCCGATCCGGTGCCGGTATTCGAACCGCCGTCGGTAGACACGTAATAATGGGGCGATTGGACGAAGAGAGCGGAACGGAGCATATGTGATTCTCCGTTGGCTCCATCATACATTAACCAGTACACCTGCACTTTTCCGCCGCCACGGCCCCGGCGGGTATTCACCTACACCCTCCTGCGGAGGTATGGATCGAGACGACATCTTTCATGAAGCTGGCGATCGGCTGCCGATCGCACTTCCGTCCGGCACGCTGCTGCGGGACCAGTTTCGGATTGGCCGCGTGCTCGGTGCGGGCGGCTTCGGGGTGACGTATCTCGGCTTTGACGAACTGCTGGAGCGGCCGGTCGCGGTGAAGGAATATTTCCCGCGGCACCTCGCCGTAGACCGGACCGATACCAACTCGGTGGTGCCGCGGTCGTCGGCGCAGGATCAGGACTTCGACTTCGGTCTTCAACGCTTCCTTCAGGAAGCGCGGACACTCGCCAAATTTGAGGACCACCCGAATATTGTGCGGGTGCGGACCTTCTTCGGCGAGAACGGGACGGGCTACCTCGTGATGAACTTCTACGAGGGCTACACGCTGGAAGAATATATTGAAGCCCAGTCAGGCTGGCTACCGGAAGAGGAGGCGCTCTACATCATCCACGACGTCCTCGACGGCCTGCAGGCTGCCCACGACGCCGGCGTTCTTCACCGTGATATCGACCCGTCCAACATCTACCTCACGGAAGACGGGCGCGTGGTTCTCCTGGACTTCGGCGCGGCACGAGCTGCAGTTGGCGAGCGAACGCAGACGCTGTCCGTGATGCTCAAGCGCGGATACGCCCCTCACGAGCAGTACCACTCTCGTGGAGAACAGGGGCCGTGGACCGACATCTACGCGTCCGCTGCGACCCTTTATCGGACCCTGACCGGCTACAAGCCACCGGAGGCGCCGGCTCGGGTGATGAACGAAGATCTCGTGCCGCCGATCGAAATTTCTCCCAGCCTGTCTGAGCAGGTTAACGATGCCGTCGTCGCGGGACTGGAGGTTCTCCCGCAGAACCGCCCGCAGAGTATCGAAGCCTTCCGCGACCTGCTTCCGCCGCCTCCCGGCATCACGGCCGCAGCGTGGATCGATGGAAACCCTCGACCTCACGATCACGACCCCTCCCCGGCCGATCTCGGAGAGGCCGTCGTCCAGGTACGGACCGATGCCGACTGCCGGCTCTACGTCAACGGCCGCGTGTCCGAGATTCTTGAGGCCGGACAGACCGTGATGCTGAACCTGTCGCGCGGATCGCACCGGCTTCGCGCCGTCCGTACCGACCGGGCCGCCTCCTCTGGCGGAACGGCCACGCTGACGACGACGGCGACCTCGACCGGCGGAAGTCAAGGCGATTACGTCTCGCTGCACGATCTTATTTGGCAGTCGGAGATCAGCGCCTCCCCGGACAGTCCGACCGCCGTTCACGTCACGTTCGGCACGGAAGGTCCCGAACTGCCGGATCCAGGGACGTCCGCTTCGTTTCGTCCGTCCAGCGGTAGCGGTGCAACGAGAACGTTCGCCTCCGATGCATCCGAACAGGAAGAAGCGGTGTCCGTGAGTGCCGACGGAGCCGACGGGGACGCCATCCCGGCAGCGAAGGAAGAAGCGAGCCGCGCTACCCGCGTTTCTCGCGCGACGTCTGCGGGTTCGTCGGACGCGTCCGAAGCCGACGCCACCGGCACCGCCGATACCTCCAGACGGACCCGTCGAAACGACCCGGCCGAAGATTCGGGCGTTGTGTCGAAGGGCAGCCGGTCCCCGGCGGCCGAAGCAGCTGCCGGGACGGAGGGAGCGACCGCGCAATCCGACATTGCCGTTGCCCTACACCATGCCTCACGTGCCGCGAAAAAGGCAGGTCGCCGTGCGCTCCACGGAGCGACCCACGCCCTGAGCCGGACCCGCGAGGTGACCACGACCACGGCCCGGACGATGGCGCGCCGCATAAAGACCGTCGAGTATCCGGACTTCCTGATTCCATCCTCGAAGAACGGATCGACGTCCGCGACCGACGAAGCCGTCGATTCTGATCGTGCGGCCGATCGTCCAGCCGCCGATACGCGTTCACCCGCCGATACAACGGCGGCACTGGGTACAATCGTCCGGAAGCGGCTGTCCGACCCGAGACTTCAGGTCGGCGGCGCCGCTCTGCTTGCCCTTCTGCTGATCATCGGCGGATGGTGGGCCTTCCTCGGGAGTGGCGCTCCCGCCCAGCCAACGAATCAGCCCCCCGTTGCCGGCGATGATCTGGCCACCACGCAGGCCGACGTCGTCACGATCAACGTGACCGCCAACGACCAGGACCCGGAAGGCGGTAGCGTGCGCCTCGCCTCCGTGACGGCACTCCCCGGTAGCATCGGTGCGGTCTCGCAGGTCGACAGCGCACGCATCGAGTACCGTCCTGCGGAAGGGTTTGCCGGCGTCGCGGAGATTCGCCACACGGTCATGGATCCCGACAGCAACTTCGCATCCGCCACCGCTCGGATTCACGTCCCCTTCGCCGGTGAGCCCGCCCGCGTCTTCGTCGCTCCCCGGGACCCGCAGATGCTCGCCCCGGCCGACGTCGACGGCGACGGGACTCTCGACCTTCTGACCGCCACATATGCGGGTCACCGCGTGCTCCTGTTCTCCCTGAACCGGGACGAACCGGTCGTTGTGATGGATGGAGCGGAAGGGGCCATTGATGCGTCCTCGGCCGACATGGACGCAGATGGAGACATGGATGTCCTCGCCGCCGCCTTCCGGGACGACGCCGTGTACATCATTCAGAATGTGTCGTCGGATGGCGAACTGGCCTTTTCTGAACCAATAGCGATGCCCGGCGAAGTCAAGGGCGCGCTTCTGGCGCAGCCCGCGGACGTAAACGGGGACGGACAGCTCGATGTGGTAGCGGTGTCGCGCATCGATGGCGAAATCGTGTGGTTCGAAAATCGAAGTGCGTCCGGCGGCTTCAAGTTTGCCGAGGCGCAGCCGATCGCCAGTTCGTTCGGCGGTCTCGAAGCCGTCATCGTCGCGGATATCGACGGCGATGGCGACCCAGACGTAGCATCGGCGGACTATCGCGACGACACCGTCGCCTGGCACGAGAACACCGGCAACGGTTCGTTCACGACCCACATCGTCGACGAAGCCGCTACGGGCGTGATCGCCGTTGCAGCCAATGATGTAGACGGCGACGGACTGCGGGACATGCTCGCGAGCACGGCGACGGATGACCGGGTGGTCTGGTACCGACAGATCCCTCGCGACTCTGCGGACACGGGCCCAGCAACCTTTGGAGAAGCGCAGCTCGTGTCGGATAGCGTGAACGAGCCAGAATCCATCGCCGTCGCGGATGTAGACCATGACGGCGACAATGACGTTCTGTCTGCTTCCTTCCGGTCCGGTATCGTCGCGTGGCATGAAAACCTCGGCGAGGGCACCTTCGGAGCGCGCCACATGATCACCCGCGATGCGCCGGAAGCGCTCGCCGTGCTGCCGGTAGACCTCGACGGAGACGGTGATGTTGACATCGCCGCCGCGTCGCAGGGGGACGACCGAATCACATGGTTTGAGAATGCCATCCGGTCCGTGCGTCCTTCTGTTCAGGTCGCCGCATCGGACACGACGGACTCCACGTCTGTGGAAGCGACGCCTCCTGAGGCGCAGTAATCGTAAGGAATCGGGTCGGTTGCGTAGTAGCGAGGCCATAGCGTCTGCACCCGCAGGGTGCGGGCTTTGGCATGACGCAAATGCGCCGGGTCGACCGCGCTCACATCTCTGAACGTCACTGTTCGGGCGCTTGTCCTTCTTCCGCATTATGCCGGACCGACATGCCTGCGTCTGCCCGCGTGCTTTCCCTGATTCTTGTCGTCCTGCTCGTATGGCCCGCTGTCGGGTGCCGGGCGCAGATGCCGGACCAGACCACGGGCGATGCATCTCCCGAGGGCCCGCGCGATACGCTCGATCAGCCCGTTTCGGCGTCGGTTGACGGCGACACCATTGCCTGGCCCGCGGCCCGCGTGACGGCCCGAGTGGTCGACGATTCGCTCTGGGCCGAAGCACTGCGCATCCATTTCAACGCCATCGTCCTGGACGGGCACGTGGACGTCCCGATGCATATGGTCGATGATGCGTACCGTCTGGACCGCCGGCACTCACGCAACCGCAGTCACGTTGATCTGCCGCGGATGCGCGAGGGAGGGCTGGACGCGGCCGTATTCGCTGTATACGTCGCGCCCTACTACGGGGAGGGCGATCGGGCGGTCGCCCGGGCCCGAGAGCAAATCCAAGAGGTGCGCCGCCAGGTTGGAGCAGCGCCGGGTGTTGACCTCGCCCAAAGCGCCGATGATGTGCGAAGAATCACGCGTGAGGGGAGAGAGGCGATCGTACTGGGACTGGAAGGAGGTCACGCCCTTGCCGCATCCACGGACACACTGCAGAGCTTTGCGCGCCAGGGAATTCGCTACGTGACGCTCACGCATGTCAACACGAACCGGTGGGCGGACAGCTCGCAGGATGAACCCGAGCACGGTGGCCTCAGTCCCCTCGGTCGAAAGATGGTTTGGGCGATGAACGACCTTGGCGTCGTTGTGGACCTTGCACACGTATCCGACTCGACGTTTTTCGACGCCATCGAGGCCAGCCGGGCCCCTGTGATCGTAAGTCATTCATCGAGTCGCGCGTTGACGCCCACGGTCCGGAACGTGAGCGATAAACAGATGCGGGCCGTCGCGCTGAATGGCGGCGTCGTCATGATCAACTTCTTCGACGCGATGGTGAACCCGCACCTCGGCGCAGACGTGTTCGAGGAGGCCCGCCGTCGTCTCACCGCCTCGGGTCGGGGACTGGCGTATTTGTGGTCGGCCGTTTACGACATTCGGCGCGAACGCTCTATTTCCGGTGCCACATGGGGCGACGTGGTAGACCACATCGATCATGCCGTGCAGGTGGCCGGCATCGACCACGTCGGCATCGGGTCGGACTTTGACGGCGTATTCGACCTGCCGCGCGGATTGGACGACGTGACTGACCTGCCGTACGTGACCTACGGACTGCTGCGGCGCGGCTACTCGGAGGCAGAAGTCTACAAGCTCCTCGGTGGCAACCTCCTTCGCGTTCTGAAGGAGACCGAGGCGATGGCGCAAGAGGCGCCCTGAGATACAGGACGGCTGTCCGGCCGGCACATCAGGAAACAGGTCCGTTACGAAGCGTCGGCATCGCGTAATCGTGGGTTTAAACTTCGGAAAGTCAAATCCGGACATGACGCCACGTTGACGATAGTGATATGAGAGGGCTACCAAAGTATCATCAAATAGTTATGCATCTTCGGTTCATTGAAGAGCCGAGAGACAGCGGTTTATGTTCACTGGTGCGCTCTCGGTGGACCGGGGTCGGCGGTCGAATGAGCCGGCTCAGTACTATGCGTCAGTGGGCTTCTGCGGTGTATACGTAACGTAGATCCGGCCACAGATGGATGAAGGTCATCGGGAGTGTATGCCTGCCACTTTACTCATAAAGCATACACAGTCCGATGAAACGATGGGCTACGATTCCCATCCTGCTTGCCATCTTTTTGCTGGCGTCCACAGCGCCGGCGATGGGGCAGGGGGTAACGACCGCCACGATGCGCGGTCAGGTCACCGATGAAGCCAGTCAGTCCCTCCCCGGCGCCAATGTGGTGGCCGTGCATGAGCCATCCGGTACGCAGTACGGTACGACGACGAATCCGAACGGTCGCTTTACGCTGCCCAATATGCGCGTCGGTGGCCCGTATCGTCTTCGCGTCACGTTCGTTGGATACGAGCCGTACACGCAGACGGGTCTTCAGTTAAGCCTGAATCAGGTCTATGAGCTGGATGTCCAGCTCCGGCCCGCCACCGAGGAGCTCGAGGGCGTGGAGGTTACCGCCGAGCGAGGAGGCATCTTCAATGCCGAGCGGACCGGCATCGAGCGCAGCATCGGCGCCGACGAGATCGACTCCGCTCCGACGCTAAGTCGAGACCTGGCCGACTACACCCGGCTAACGCCGCAGGCGTACGTTGAAAACGATGACGACGACGGTCCGGCCATCTCGATTGCCGGCCAGAACAATCGCTACAATTCCATTTTCATTGATGGCGCCGTAAACAACGATGTGTTCGGCCTCTCGGCCCAGGGCACGAACGGCGGTCAGACCGGCATCACGCCGATCAGCCTCGACGCGATCGAAGAGTTTCAGGTTTCGATCTCACCGTTCGACGTTACGCAGTCGGGCTTCACGGGCGGTGCCATCAACGCCGTCACGCGTTCGGGGACCAACCGGTTTAAAGGGTCGGTCTACTATTTCGGCCGCCGCGACTGGTTGACAGGGCGCGATCCACTTGCCGGCTCCGACGGTGTCCGCGGTCGCCTGAATCAATTCACGGACGACCGGTACGGCTTCCGCCTGGGCGGACCCATCATTCAGGACGAGCTGTTCTTCTTTGTCAATGCGGAGTACCTGGACCGGGCGACGCCGCAGCCGTACGCACCCGGCACGTATACGGGCGCATCGGGTGAAGACACGTTCCAGCAGATCTCGTCGGTTCTGCAGCAGGAACTGGACTTCGACCCCGGGTCCTTCCGCGACAAGACGACAACTGTCGAGAGCCCTAAGGTATTCGCGAAGCTGAACTGGAATATCAGCCAGAATCACCGGCTCATGGTCCGTCACAGCTACACGAAGGGCGAGAACACCGACCAGTTTCGAAGCGGTGGCGATGACATCAACTTCACCTCGCGCGCCGAGGTGTTTCCGAGCACGACGAACTCGACCGCCATCGAACTGAATTCGACACTGGGCAACAATATGTCGAACAAGTTCATCGCCGGCTATACCCGCGTCCGGGATGACCGAAACGCGGCGGCGATTTTCCCGACGGTGGATATCGATGATGGCGCAGGCAAAATCAGCCTCGGCGCCGAGCCGTTCTCAACCGCCAACCTGCTGGAGCAGGACGTATTCACGGTCACGAACAACTTCAGCTACTTCGTGGGCGACCACACCATCACGGTGGGGACGCACAACGAGTTCTACGAGATTTTCAACACGTTCATTCCATTCAACTACGGACAGTACGAGTTTTCCAGCCCGGATGACTTCCTGCAGGCTGTTTGTGCGGCGGGATCGGGCGGTAGCGACTACTGCCAGTCGAATTTCCCGGGCGGTGCGACCGCGCCTTCGAGCACCGTGCTCCGCGGCTTCTCGATTCCGGATCTCCGGGACGGGACCGGACAGTTTGGCGACAACGCCAACAACGCCGAGGCCTTCAACGCTTTCCAGCTCGGCATCTACGCGCAGGACGAATGGCGCGTCACGGACAACCTCCGGCTCACGTTCGGCCTGCGTCTCGACGTGCCGAAGATTACGACCGAGCCGCCGTTCTACAGTGATGAGTACGACGGCGTAGACGACAACGACGGCGTGTTCGAGTCAACGCTCGAGGCCGTGCGGACCGGGCAGGAGGTCGACGTCGAAGCCGACCCGAACAATCCGGTTGTGACGGATGTGACGCTCACCGATGTGGCCGGCTTTGATGGGTACAGTCTCGGTGGCGCCGAGCCGGGCGCGACGCCCGACGCGCAGTTCCTGCTGTCGCCGCGGTTTGGATTCAACTGGGACGTGCAGGGAGATCGCGCCACACAGATTCGCGGTGGTGTCGGTATCTTCACGGGCCGCGTGCCGTATGTCTGGCCCGGAGGCATGTTCTTGAATAACGGCGTCTCCAACGGATTCCTGTTCAACATCGGCAATAACCCGTTCAGGCCGGATCCGTCAAACGGTCTCTCACCGCTGAACTTTGATGATGACCTGACGGCCGAAGCACTGGCACCGAGCGGTCGACTTGAGATCTTCGAGGATGACTTCAAGTACCCTCAGGTGCTTCGAACCAACCTGGGCATCGATCAGCGTCTTCCGTTCGGCTTCGTCGGCACGATTGAGGGTCAATACACGAACACGCTCAGCAACCTCACGATCACGAACGTAAACGTGAAACCGGCGAACGCCACGCTCGACGGTCCCGACAATCGCCCGATCTGGGCATACCGGGACGAGGACGGCGACATTGACCCGGAGGAGGCGCTGATCGATTCGCGGTACGACGTGATTCACCGGGTCGGTAGCACGTCGAAGGGATATGCCTACGACATCACCGGCCGCCTGCAGAACCAGGTCGATACGAAGTACGGGACGTTCAGCGGATCCGCCTCCTACACGTACGGTGACGCGTTTACCGTCAACGACGGCACCTCCTCGCAGATCAACTCGAACTGGGAGGACATCGAGAACGTCAACGGCCTCAACAACGTCGGGACATCCCGATCCGACTTCTCGATCGGCCACCGCGTGCTCGCTACGTTCACGTATCAGATCGGCGGATCCTCGCTCTCGCTTCTTTACAATGGAGAATCCGGCCGTCCTTTCTCATACATCATCGGTAACAGTGCGGATGACGGTCTGGTCGGCGCCGGTGGCGGCGGTGATGATCGGGCGCTCTTTTACGTACCGGAAGACGCCGGCAATCTCGAGTTCGTCGACACCAACGTTCGGGGCGTGACCGTGACGGCAGCCCAGCAGGCACAAGCCCTCGATGCGTTCGTCAGCGGGATCGACGCCCTGTCGGAAAACCGGGGTGGATATATGGAGCGAAACGATGATCGAACGCCGTTCGAGCACGTCATCGACCTGCGGTTCCGCCAGGAGATCTTCGGCAGCTTCTTCGACGAGACGTTCGAAGATGGCCAGCGGCTGGAGTTTACGCTGGATATCTTCAACTTCACCAACCTTCTCAACAAGGACTGGGGACGTCG
>NZ_DAXETW010000029.1:0-3049 GCF_051155795.1 Longibacter sp. | reverse complement strand
CCGATCGGACCGTCGCCGTTGCACCGTGGGACGAGTGTTCGATCCACTCGCCGCCGCTCACACAAAGGCGGCACCGATAGGCGGTATTCGGCAGGCGGCCATGGCGTCGCTGTTGGCCGGTTCACGGCTGCATCGCCATCGGCCGTAGCACGCAAACACGTACGCCGACCGAGCCCAGACGAGGGCCGGCCGGCGTCGTGCAACAAAACGGCCCGGTCGACCCGGAGAAGCGTGCGGGTGTGCAAGCGCCTCCGGGCAGCGTCGGGCGACAGTTCATCCTAGAAGAAGCCCATCGCGTTCTTGTCGTAGCTGACGAGCATGTTTTTGGTGTTGCGGTAGTGGTCGAGCATCATCTTGTGATTCTCTCGACCAAACCCGCTCTTCTTGTATCCACCGAACGCCGCATGCGCCGGATACAGGTGGTAGCAGTTCACCCAGACACGGCCCGCCTGGATGGCGCGAGGCACGCGGTATGCCTGGTGCATATCCCGCGTCCAGACACCGGCTCCGAGGCCGTAGAGGGTCTCGTTCGAGATGTCGATTGCGTCCGCCTCATCCTTGAACGTTGTCAAGGACGTAACCGGGCCGAAAATCTCTTCCTGGAAGACCCGCATCCGGTTGTGCCCGCGGAAGATCGTGGGCTCGATATAAAAACCCTTGTTCACGGGCTCGCCATCTCCGCCGGCGCCCACGGCAACGCCCTGTGCCTTCGCCACCTTGCCTCCGACCAGCACTTCGGCGCCCTCCTGACGACCGACCTCAAAGTAGTTCTTGATCTTCTCGTACTGGTCGTTCGACGCCTGCGCACCGACCTGCGTCTCGCTGTCCAGCGGATTACCGACGCGGATCGATTTGACGCGCTCGACGACGCGCTCGGTGAACTCCTCGGCGATCGACTCCTGCACGAGGATGCGCGACGGACAGGTGCAGACCTCACCCTGGTTCAACGCAAACATCGCTGCCCCCTCGAGACACTTGTCGAAGAACTCGTCGTCTGCGTCCATGACGTTCTCGAAGAACACGTTGGGGCTCTTGCCGCCGAGCTCCATCGTGACGCGCGTCAGGTTTTCCGCCGCGTACTGCATGACCAGGCGACCGGTCGTCGTTTCCCCGGTGAATGCAACTTTGGAGACACGCTCGCTCTGCGCGAGCGGCTTGCCGGCTTCCGGTCCGAAGCCCTGGACAATGTTCAGCACACCGTCGGGCAGAATCTCCGCTTCGTCGATGAGCTTGATCCACTCCATGATCGACACCGGCGTCTGCTCGGCCGGCTTCACGACCGTGCAGTTCCCAGCCGCCAGCGCAGGAGCAATCTTCCACGCCGCCATCAGCAGCGGGAAATTCCACGGAATGATCTGGCCGACCACCCCCAGCGGCTCGTGGACGTGGTACGCCACCGTATGCTCGTCGTGCTCCGCGAGGCTTCCCTCCTCCGCGCGGATCACGCTGGCGAAATACCGGAAGTGATCCACCACCAGTGGCATATCCGCCGCGAGCGTCTCGCGAATCGGCTTGCCGTTGTCGACCGTGTCGCAGCGCGCGAGGAATTCGAGATTTTCTTCGGTGATGTCGGCAATCTTGTTAAGAATGCGGGACCGCTCGGCCACCGCCATTTTCCCCCAGCCGTCTTTGGCTTCGTGAGCCGCATCGAGCGCCCGCTCAACGTCGTCAGCGCTGGAGCGAGCCACACGGCAGAAGTTCTCTCCATCAATCGGAGAGGAATTGTCGAAGTACTCGCCACTCAGCGGCTCGACGAACTGACCGCCGATGTAGTTGCCGTAGGTCTGTTGAAATGTAGGACGATCGTATATCACGGGAGGATAGCAGTTTTGATGAGGATCGATTCAGGGCGTGAAAGGCTCCGGGGCCAGACGCGGCGTAGAGTCGACGCGTCCGACCGACCGGGCCACCCACGAGTCTCGCCGAACAGGACGACCCGCTCCCGGCGATATCGGTGCTTCTCTTCAATGCAATCCTCATGGTAGGAAGCGCTTCCACCAACAAACCTTCACATCCTCTCAAAAAATGTCGCGATTGCTTCAGATGGGACAACGTAACGCACCGCGGCCCGCAGGGTGCGAACGTGTATAGATTTGCACGAATGCAAGTGCACCGGTTATTGACAGCATTCGACGCAGCAAGTTATGATACCTAACCTAAATCCAGAACCCGGAACTCCAGAAACCGGAATCCTCAACCTTGTGCAACCGGCAACATGGGTTGCACTTTGGCTCGGCAAGATAGGTAACACTATTCCATGTCGGTCAAGGATCGCGGCAACGGACAGAGATGCCGACTGCACGCCTTCGTCGGCCTGAGAATGGTCCGGACAAGAAGTCCACAATTTGCCGTTTAGGACGAGATTCAGCATATCGGACAGCGCGGGCACCCGACAGCCTGCAGTCTGGTCCATTCACGAACGTACCCCGCAGGGCGCTCGCAAGGCGTCAGGGACGAGCGCAAAAGCGGTTTTGAGTGTCACCCGCATTGTCGAGGAGATCCGTTACCCATGTACCCGAGGCATCCCCCAGAACTCAGAACTCGGAACCCAGAACCCGAACCCCTGAACCCATACCAAAACGCCCCGAGCCTGACGAGCAGGCCCGGGGCGGTCAATCCTCCAGCTATGTGATGGTGCTTACGCCGGCTCGAGTTCTCGCTTCGGCGTCGGTCGCTCGGCGCGGGAGCGCCGGTCGGCAGATCGCATCGCATCGTAGACCACGGCATCGTCCCAGTCGCCGTTGTCCTCGCGCGGCATCGACGGCAACCGAATCGAACGCTCGACGTGCGGGGCCACGAAGGGCTGCACATCGGCTGTCGGTGCGGGCGCATCGGTACGGGCGGGACGGGCAAACGCTACGGCCATGGCGACGGCTGCGAGAACAACCACGCCGAGCATCACGGCCAGAATCAGAAGCGGATCCACCACGGGGTCGACGTATGTGTAGTTCTGTAGCATCATGACCGTAAACCTCCCTGCCCGGCTGTGTAACGCGTCGTGCGGCTCTGAGGGCAGGCGCTGGTGAATGGAATCGCGGAAAAGCACTCG
>NZ_DAXETW010000028.1:0-3054 GCF_051155795.1 Longibacter sp. | reverse complement strand
TTCGCGGGCGAGTTCGGAGTCGTTCCGCGACGCGAGCGAAGCGAGCTAGTACCGGTTTGGTGCGACGCGAGCGAAGCGAGCTAGTACCAGTTGGTGCGACTTTTTTTGCGTCTCGTTTTTTGCCCGGTCAGAAAATGAGACAAAGAGAAGACGGCCGGGCGATGTGAGCGCACCTATCTCGTGGCAGTCTCCAAAGCTATTTGTGTTTCGTTCGTTGCCCACGCCATAAACTGAGACAGTAAGGTCGGCGAACCTTTCCCGGCCTTAGTGCCGGTTTTTTGCTTGACCAAAAAACCGGCCAGACGAGCGAAGCGACTCATGAAATAAAAAAAGTCAAGGCCTGCCGAAGATCAGGGAAGGGTCCGGTCCACTACGCTGAAATTCTTCAAACTCAACCTCTCTATGAGCCTGGACTCGTCTATGAGCCTGGACTCGCAGTCTGGCGGGTTGCTTCGAGGTTTCAGACAGGAAGAATTTCCCCCTCGAACGAGTCCGTCAACCTGCGAGGAGTGGAAATGAAGGGACGCTCCGTTTTCCAGCCCCTCTAAACGCAGATCTTCGCAAGGGCCAACGGCTGTTTCGAGGTGTGAGGTTGGGGCCTGGGTTCGCAGCTACAGCTGTACGTGTGTCCGTGCTCCAGGTCCAGGTAATGGCGCTGCGGTCATGGCTTCGCGCGTGGTTCCCCCCGGCCTTGCGCGGTTCGTCGTCTCGAGTGCGAAGCCAGAGCAACGACGAGAACGACTCCTTGTTTGAGCCCGTTTCGCGGGCGAGTTCGGAGTCGTTCCGCGACGCGAGCGCAGCGAGCTAGCACCGGGTTGGTGTGGCGAAGGGCGCAGCGCTAGACGAAGCGCGCACAGACGGGTGGGTTTTTTGCGTCTCGGTTTTTGCCCAGTCAAAAAATGAGACATGAAGGGTCGAGCACACCTCTCCCGCTCCTTAGTGCCAATTTTTAGGCTTGACCCCGCACGGAGGTATGAACGGATGACCGTCTGAAGGCATGAACGTGCGTTGAGGGAAGCGTCCGTAGCTTTGTATGCGTGTACGGATGTATGTCGGTTGGTTCTCGCGAGTCTGGATATGGCACTGCGTTCGTGCAGTCCCGTACGGGCCTCTCAGCCAGCGCCGGAGCCCGCGCACCGTTATATTCCGGACCCCACGTCGCATTTCTACTTCCCAGTTTCGCTATACCCAGGCCGATGTCCTCTCCCCTCGTTGATCCCCGGCAGTTTCCCGACGCCACGGACCTGGCCGCGGCCATTCGGACCGGCGCGCGGTCGGCGGCGACGGTCGTTGAGGAGCACGTCGAACGGATCGAGCGGTTTTCCGATCGCCTGAACGCTGCGACCACCGTTTTCGGCGAAACAGCCTGGGAGAAGGCGCAAGAGCGGGCCGAACGCGGCGGGCCGCTCGCCGGTGTGCCGATCAGCGTAAAGGAAACCTACGGAATCAAAGGAGAACCGGTCACCGCCGGATCCATGCGGGCAACCACCTATGTCCCCTCTGCAGATGCGGTTGCCGTCCGCCGACTCAAGAAGGGCGGCGCCGTGGTCGTGGCCCGGGGGAACCTCCCGGAGTTCGCGATGACACACGAAACCGTCAACCTGCGCTTCGGCCGGACAAACAACCCGCTCGCTCCCGACCGCATTCCCGGCGGGTCGAGCGGCGGGGATGCCGCCCTCGTTGCCTCCGGGGGCGCGGCGATCGGGATGGGATCGGACCTTGGCGGCTCGATCCGGTACCCTGCTCACTGCTGCGGCATCGTCGGATTCAAGCCCGCCTCGGGATCGGTCGACCCGGACGGTACGTGGCCGCCGCGTGACGCCGACGCGCCGGAGCTATTCGCCGACACGATGATGTCGCTCGGACCGCTCACCCGGTCGGTTCGCGACGCCCGGCTGGTCTACGACGTCGTTGCGGACGAGCCGATCGCCGATAGCGCGGTGGACACGCCGCGCATCCTGATCGCCGACGCCTTCGACGTGGAGATTCGCGACGAAGAGATCCGGGGCGCACGAGCCAACGCACAGCACGCTCTGGAGGAGGCGGGCGCCACGATCGAGCCTGTAGACGCCCTGCCGGACGCGGGCCGCGTGTACGAGGACTTCCTGAAGGTCATCATCCGCGATTACCTCCGTTTTTTCTGGAAAGGCCTGGAAGCCGACGACGGCAGCGGACTGTCGGTCCCGGGCGAGCTTTTTCGGCAGGCCACCGGGCGACCCTCTGTCCACTGGCACTTCTTTCGGCTTCTACTCGGCATGCAGGTTACCCGCCCGTCGAACCAGGAAGCCACGTCCAGCCAGTCGCGCCTGATCCGCGATCGCCGCACGGTGCGAGACCGGCTCGGAGACGACGGGCTTCTCCTTCTCCCAACCAACGGCGCATTGGCCATGAAGCACGGTCGCGCGGCGTCCTACATGGCACGACCGGGCGTACGGCGCCTGTTCACGCCGACCATCTTCATGAACGCCATGAACCTGCCCGCGATCACGATCCCCGTCTGGTCCAACCGAGATCGGGCCACCGGCCTTGTCCCCGGCGTTCAGCTGGCATGCGCACCGGGCGCCGAAGACCTGCTCTTCCGAACCGCTGAGCGCCTTGAGACGGCGCTGCGGACGGCCGCCACCGTCACGGAAGAGCGAGGTTCAACCATCTCGTCCAGCCTCCAGTCCTGAGCGATCCCAATCCCCGACGTGTGCTGATCACGGATCCGCCGGCCTCTCATCGCCGGAGGCATACTCGACGTATGCCCGGACGCGGTCCGCCTCGTCCCGGGACGACCATGTCTCGATAGCCGCGAGGGCGAGATCCATCCCGGCCGTGACACCCGCAGAGGTCCACACATCACCGTCCCGAACAACGCGTCGGCCGTGCAGAAGCTCGACCGCATCCCACCCGTCCACCTCGTCGAACGCTGCGTGATGCGTGGTAACGGGCCTCCCGCTCAGCAGCCCGGCCGCGTGCAAAATCCGGATACCCGTGCAGACGGATAGCATCGTCGTCCCGCCATGCGCACGTTGCCGGACGAAGTCGACGATCTCCGGATCATCCGCGGCC
>NZ_DAXETW010000027.1:0-65107 GCF_051155795.1 Longibacter sp. | reverse complement strand
TTGCCACTCCACACCGGCGCATGGGCCGGCCCGCTGATGCCGATCGTTCCGTTCAACGTTCCCCCGAGACCGCCGAAGCCGGCCAGGTCTGCGATAGAGGCGACCTCGAATCGCTCGATCGTCGCCACGAGGCTCTGCGTTCCGTTCGGGTCAATACGACCATCGGCGGCGATCTGCTGATCGTCGCTGTAGAGCAGCAGCCCGTTCACCCGGTAGGCGTCTCCAAACGTCACCGACGTCGTCTGAAGCAGCTCCCACTTGCTTTCGTCGAGCGTGGCATTGAACGCATTGAGGGTGAGTCGCTGCGGGGACGAGAACGGATCGAGGGTGGCGTCGATCGACAGATTGCGCTGAGCGTCAATTTTCGCCATCAGGTCGACGTCGGCTCGTGCGGAGTCGTAGTTGACCTGAAGCTGCGTCTGTTCGACGCGAAAGGCAGAGACGGAGAAAAAGTCGACCCGCGCCGCCATCTCGAATCGATCCACAAGCGTGGTGTCGCCCTGCATTCCCGCGGCTCGAATCTCCGCGTTGGCGACCCGGATGTTGTCGTATGAGAGGCTTTCCAGCCGGCCCTCCAGGTTGGCACGTAGCGCGCCGGGTGCCCCGTAGATACGCCCGTCGATCTCGGCGGCTTGGGCATCCAGCGTTTGCGCGCCCGCCAGCCGTCGAAGGGGCTGGAGGCTTCGGAGCCGGCCGGTGAAGCGGAAGTCGGATTGGGCATCGGCGGTGGAGGTGAGGGCGATGGTTCCGCCGCCGGTGGCATCGAACGCATTGGACCGGGCGCGGAGGGTGTCGACCTGCAGGAAGCCGTCCTCCACGAGGCCGCGCACCGTCACGTCGCGGATCCGGAGGTCGGCAGCCCGGATGTTGCGGGCCGACAGTTGCGTCTCTGCGCGAAGGTCGGCGAGGGAGGTGCCGGCACCGTCGAAGATCAGCTGAAGCGAGTCGACCGACGCGTCCAGGCTGTCCTCGCCCGCCAGCGTGGAAAGGTTCAGTGTGGCTGCCTCGACCGCCAGGTTCAGCGTGGTGCTGTCAGCGGCCACGTCCTCTCCGGCTGGCGACTGCAGGCGATGGTACGCGTTCAGCCGCCCGTCGGCGCGGAGGAAGCCTCCGGCCAGGTCAGCGTCCACTTGAAGGCGCGCTCGGCCGGAATCCGCATCCACGGACAGGCTACCCCGGTCCAGGGGTGCCCGATTGATCGACGACTCGCGCAGACGTAGTCGTACGTTCCCGGATACGTCGGAAAGGGCCGTGCCGCGAGCAGTGCCGGACACCGAGCCGTTCAGGGATGTGTCCAGCCCCTCGATGGCGGCAATAGCACCCACGTCGAGGCCGCGTATTCGGCCGGTGGTGATGGTCGCGGTGGGAATGGACGCGAAGGGCTGACCCGTGAGCGCCAGCTCCGACGTGCCCTCGGCGGTTGTAAGCGATGCTGCTACGGTGGCCCGTCCACGATCGATGGAGGCGTCGAACGCAGCAGCGCTAACGTCTGCCCGGTTGATGCTGGAGCTGTCGAGCCGGACGCGCCCGTCGGCACGGAGGCGCTCCGGCTCCAGCCCCTGCACCGTGGCCTCGAACGTTCCGTTTAGATCCGATCTGTACCCGCTGTCGGCCAGCCACAAACCGATATTCACTCCGTTGAACCGTCCGTCCCGGACGTCCACGGCGGGGGTTGGATCGAAGGGCGTGCCGTCGACCGTTCCGGCGAAGGTGCCGTCGTTTACGACCGCGTTGACGTTCGCCCGAAGCCGGCCCCGGTCGAGGGCAATGCGGCTCCCGACGGAGTCCAGCCGAACGCTACCGTAGAACGACTCCGTCACCGTAACCTGCCCATCCAGCCGCATGGTTTCGGGGGTAAAGCCCCGCCCTGTTGCCTGGACCGTTCCCCGAAGCCGGCTCGCGGTTGTGTCGCCCATCATGGCCGCGACGTCAACGTCATCGACGCGGGCCGTATCGATCCGGAAGCGCTCCGTTTCGTCGAGAGAGGCCGTGCCGGCCAGACGGATGCCCCCATTTGCCGTCTGGATCCCGACGCGCCCTGCCACCGAATCCGGAGATAGCTGGAGCTGGGCGTCGCCGCCCGTCAGGTCAAGGTCCTGAATGCGGGAGGCGTCCAGCGTGAGATCGAGTGATGATTGCAGATCCTGGGGGTCGGTGCCAGCGCCTTCGATCACGATACGTCCGTTGACGTCGGTAGACAGCCCTCCGCCGCCGAACCGGTCGGCATCAAGATTCGCGAATCGGGCGTCGAGGCGATAGGACGGTCGGTCGTCGAACAACCGAGCGGTTCCCGAGCCGTCGACTCCCGTCCCGTTCACTCGTCCCCGGACGGTGTAGTCTGTTGTGCCACCGCGCATCGATGCGCGGAGGCGAATGGAGTCAACTTCAAGGGGGGCGTAGCGCGTGTCGACCACGTCGGCGGAGACAGATCCATCCAGGCGATCAAGCGAGGGTCCCTCCAGGTCAGCTCGCATTCGCGCGGTCAGCCGGTTTTCGGAAGGGTCAGAGGGGCCGATCAGGCTCGTTGTAAGGCGTCGGATCTCGGCCGTCACATCGTAGCGAAGGGAGGTAGTGGTATCCGTGGACGCGATCCGGGGCGTGAAGGTCGCGTCGAGGTCTGCGGTGCCGCCGTCACGGAATCGCGCATTGAGTCGTGCCATGAGCTGGTCGCCGCTTCCCGTGATCTGCAGGCGTCCCCGCATCTCTTCCGACGGGTCCAGGTCGGCCGTGGGCAGAAATGGTAGAAGGTCGAGGAAGGAAAGCGGGGCCGCCTCGATCAGCAGGTCGACGTCGTCGACGGAATCCCCGGCGGTTGATGGCAGGCGGGCCTGTCCACGACCGGTCAGCGTGCTGCGTTGAGAGGTGAGGGCGAGCGTGTCGAGCGTGAGCGCCGTCGGGCGCACCTCCAGTCTGGTTCCGAACTGAACGTCCGAAGGCTCGCCCGGGACGGACGCCCGGAGGCCGAGCGAGTCCAGGCGGGCGCGTACGCCGAGCCCGTTGAGGGTCGGGTCGAAGACGAACTCCGGCAGATCCACCTGCAGGTCTCGAATGCCGGCCGTGCTGTCGCGTCCCGGTGAATAGAAATGAGCGATGACCCCGGACCGCGTCACCCCAACATCGTCGAGGCGAATCGAGAACGAGGACGCCGTCGTGTCTTCCGTCGGTGGGGGTAACACCCGCTGCCAGTCCCACGACGAGTCTGCAGCCTGTCGAAGGCTGACGCGTGCGCCGTGGACACGAGCCCTCGTGACGTGAAGGCGTTGATTGAGCAGTTCCGCAAGCTGGTAGCGTGCGTACAGCGTATCCACGCGTACCATTTCCACCGTCTCGCCGGTCGTGGCGTCCGAACGCGTCAGACGGACGCCGTCCAGTTGGAGGGAGGAGACCCAGGTGCCGCTGGCCCGCTCGATCGAGATGCTCGTGCCGTCCAGCGGGTTGAACGTGGATGCGAGGAACTGGGCTGTCCACGTGGATACGGGCCCGACCTGAAGTGCCAGAAGGAGCACCACCGAGACAACCGTGACGGTACCGAAGATGTACGCCAGGGCCCGCTCGAACGGGCGAGTCCACGACCGAAATTCGGTCGCACGGGCGGCCGTACGTCCGGTTTCGCCGGTACCTTTATCGCCGGTACCTTCATCGGTGTGCGTCGACGCGTCGTCCGACGGAGCGTCGTTCGGCGCATCGGGGGACGGTGAACTCAAGGATGCCTGATTAACTTGGGAGGAAACATGACCCGTTCGACGACGGAACGCTGCTGCGGCCGGTCCGCCGGCACGGAACCGGTGGAGTCAAAACGTGCGGCCAATGCCAAAATGAAGCCTGAACCGGCGGAGAAACCGTTTTTCGACGTCCGACGGAGGGCGGAGTTCGGTCTGTTCTCCGCTCTCGCGCTCCGTCTCTCGGATCTCGGCGAAGTCCCCGACCTGCTGCGGTCGTCGCAGATCGAGACGGTCCGGTGTGAGCTTGTACGCGACGTCGAGCCGGATGAACCCGGCGGGCGTCTTGTAGCGCATTCCGGCGCCCGTGCCCACGAGAAGCTGGTCCGTCTCCGTTGCGACGACGGGGCCGTCGGCGGGGAAGCGAACGACGTCGGTCGCGCCGGGAGGTGGCGTCAGGTCCAGCGTGCCGGCGTCCAGTCGTGCTGCATCGAGAAAGACGGCCGTGCGAAAGCTGTCGCCCAGGCCGGGGAAGGGGAGGCGAAGTTCGAGGTTGGCCCCGACCTTCGATTCCGCGCCGATGGACTCGTAGACATAGGTGCCGGTGACCGTCGAGAAGCGGACCACTTTTCCGCCGGCCAGGTCGATGGGCCAGCCGCGCACGTCGCTGCTTCCGCCCGCGTAGAAGAGATAATCGGAGAAACGGTTCTGAAACGTGAAGTTCTCCGCGAGGAGGTCGTTTCGTTCGTCCGGTGGCAGGCCGGAGACATCATCGGGAATCGTGAGGGCGTCCCGGCTTTCCCCCAGCGGCCAGATGTGACCGGTGAAGAGGCGACCGGCAAGTTCCACCTGATCGGCGAGCGGGATATACCCCGTCACCTCAAGGCCGAGGCGACCGAATTGCACGTCCGACCCCAGCAGGGTACCCCCGAGCTCCGCCGAGGGGCGGATCAGGAAGCCGCGGGTGGGATTGATGAAGTCGTCCGTTCGTCCCAGCGTGGCGTTGAGCGACACGATGCTCTTGTCGAAGAGATCGGATGCGCCCACGTCCAGGCGCTGGTCCGGCTGCGTGCCCGGATCGGGCGCCGTGAATTGCTGGGTTCGGGTAAACGTGTACTGAAGATTGATCGTGCGGAACGGCAGGATCTCGTACGTGAGCCTCGTATTGAAGCCAAACTGTCGCTCGTTCAGACTGAGCCACCGATCGGCGGCCGGAACCAGCTTGTCGCTGAGTCGCTCCTGAAAAAACGGTTCAAAGGACCCCGACAGGCGTGTGCTGAACACGTACGGCTGGCGAAGGGTCGTCGACAGGCGAAAGCGGCGCTGTGGATCGACCGTCGCGCCGGACCCGAAGAAGTTGAGCGGGTCGCTGACGGGCCAGCCGGTTTCTGCGATAAGACCCACGCTCAGGTTGCGTGCAGCCCCGTAGAAGTTTCGGTGCGTCCAGCGCCCCTCTCCGAAGACGCCCGGACGGCCGCCGTACCCGAGCTGTCCGGACAGCGTGCGGAGGCGCGCCTCGCGGACGCGGTATCGCACCGCTACCGTGCTGTCCCTCGGTTGGGATGGAATGTCCGCCAGGGCCACGCGAAAGAGGTTCAGGCCGAACAGCTCGCGCTGGCCCTGCGTCACCTTCGAGGCATTGAAGCGGTCCCCCGTCTGAAACGGGAGCTCGCGCCGGACGATCTTGGGTTCCAGCGAGTGCGTGCCCTCGATTCGGATCTCACCAAACCGGGCCTGAGGTCCGGGGTCAATCTTAAACCGGACGGTGGCCTTGTTGGCCGTCGTATCTATCTGCGTCGACGAGGTTACCTCGGCAAATGCATATCCCTGATCCCTCAGCCAGGTCGTGGTCGACTCCTCGATCTGCAGGCGTTTGAACTCGGTGAACCGGTCGCCCGTCTGAAGCGGCGCTTCATCACGGAAGTCGCGCCACTCCGAGCGCAGGGGGGGGTCGAAGAGCGTGTCGGCCTGCCGATCATCCCGTGTGTGGTAGGAGGTTCGACGGACGATAAGGGGGGGGCCTTCATCAACGACGAACTGGACGTGGATGGTGTTCGACGACGTGTCGTACTGCGACGCCGGGTAGTCGATGCGTGGCTGGAGAAACCCGTTCTGCTGATAAAATTGCCGGAGCCGGACGACATCTTTCTGAAGCGTGACGGCATCAAACGGGTACTCACCCGGATCGACGCGCGGTACCCAGTCGAACCATTTCTTGAGTCGAAAGAAGGCACCGGGGGCCTCCGTCGCAATCTGCTTTTCGAGCCGGTCCGTGTCGAACGTCCGTGTATTGACGAAATTCCAGGAGATCTTCCGGACCGACGTCTCGTCGTTGACGAGTTGAAGCGAGTTCTGGGCGATGACCGAACCGGTTCCGATTAGGGTGCAGAGCAGGATCGAAACGGCCAGGCGGGCGAAAAAAGAGGGAGCGGAGGCAACCAATCGACAGCAGGCGGAGGAACGAGATGGATGGGTGGGAGCGGACGGCACCGGCGGGCGGTTACGGCTGCCCCTCACGATCTTGAACGGTGGCATCAACCGCTTCGTCGGCGGACGTGTTCGGGCTCGACTCGGGCGAGGGTGCGGCGGATGCGGGGTCGGGCGCGGTTGAGGCCGGTGTGTCTGCCCCGGGGTCGGCACCGTCGCCGGAGGGTGGATTCGGGTCGCCGGCGGGCACGGAGGCAGCGTCCTCGACGGTGCGGCGCGCCGGCTGAGGGGCTGCGACGTCGTCCGGCGTGTGCGTCGTCGGTTCCGGGTCGGCGTCCGCAGAGGACGGGGCGGCCGCCGGTGCTGCAGATGATTCATCGGCTCGTTCTGCCGGCGATCGGTCGTCCTCTCGCTCCTCGCCCGGTAGGAGGCCGGCGGTGACGTGCCGGTGCTCGCGTAGAGAAGCGACGACCGCGCCGAGCATGAGCACGATGCCCGAGAAGTAGACCCAGAACACGAACGCGATGATGAGGGCGAAGGTGTTGCCGAGGGCGCCGAGGCCTTCGGTGGCGTACCGTTCGAATTGACCGACGTACGTGGCGTAGTAGGTGAAAATCTGCTTCGCCATCTCCCAGAGCACACCCGCTATGAGCGCACCGGTCAGTGCGCTTCGCTTTCGAGGATGCGGTTTCGGCACCAGATAGTACAGCTGGAAGAACATCGCCGTCGTAATGAAGAACGGGACGAACAGGCCCAGCGTCCGAATGGCATGTCGCCAGCTCTCGCGTGCCCAGGGTTGGTCCAGGCCGGCGAAGGCGAGCACCTCAAAGCCGTCGATGGACTGTGCGAAGACGGACATTCCAATCGTCACGACGAACAGCAGTCCGACCTGCAACACCATGCGCACGTCGAACAGATAGCCGCCGACAATGGACCGGCTTTCGTGCCAGTCCTGCTCGAAGGCGTTGCCAACGGCAATCCGTAGCGTGATAAATAGCGAGACGGCGGACAGGAAGAGGCCCACGCCACCGATCCCGACGATCGTGCCACTCGATACTTGCAGCTGGTGCAGAAACGTAACGACCTGGTGGCTCTGGCTCGGCGGCAGGAAGTCGTGAATGAAACGGGCAACGGCTGCGAACGCGTCGTTGCCACGGAGCACCCGTCCAACGAGACCCGTAGCCAGAATGACAATCGGGACGATGGTGACCAGGACCTTGAACGCGATCGCCTGGGCCCAGAGAAACAGGTTCTTTCCCGCAATTTCTGCGTACAGACCACGCGCATAGTACAGTCCGTGGGCACGGGCGCGCTGAATCCATGTGGCAGAGAAGGGGCGCTCGTTCATGTACGACGACGCGGTTTCTACAAGAACCCGGAACCGACCACGCAGGGTCGCAGCTCAGGGACGAACCAACAAGGGCAAACAGCACGCAGGTGGCATCGATCCCTCAGACGCGAAAACATTGACGGGAAATCACGCTTCGATTGCGCGCCAATGAACGTGTATCTATCCCTAATTCTACCGCAAACGCATGAAACTTGATTCTTTCGGGTACCGGAACAGCCGTTAGCGGCAGGAGCGACCGGCATCGTCACGCAGACGTAACGGACTGGTCGGGCCGCACCCAAAAATCAATTGCGTTCTCCCGTGGGCGTACCGTATAATAGGTGGCGGAATGGGGTGCCGCGTCACCTTTACGGGGTGCCTGCGACGCCTTCATGAAATCGAAGCACCGGACCGTGATGATGCAACGCCATCGCCAGAGGAGCGGGTTGCGATCCGCACTCTGCTTGATCTTATTGCTCGGGGTTGTCTCGTGCACACCGCAGCTGCTCTCGGACGGCGATCGGTCTCGTACGGAGGATGCTCGCGAAAGCGACGCCCCCCGCCGCACCTTCCATGTACAGATCCGCACGGTCGGGGAAAAATCTGCGGCCGATCGCGCGGTTTCCGATGCGGTCGCCTGGTTCGACGCGCTACCCGAGGCGGAGCGACCGGAGCCCCTTTCGGCCGCCCGCGAGCTACCGGTGGATGTTCGATGGAAGGCACCCTTTTACCGGGTGCGGGTGGGCCCGTTCTCATCGAGAGAGGCGGCGTCTGCTGTGCTCAGGGCCTTGAAATCCGACTTTCCGGAAGCGTTTATTGCACGTGAGGTTGTGGCGTCCGCGTTGTAGTCCCGCCGAACTCGATCCCTGCTCCGTTTATTGTGCCCGTGTTTACGCCGGTGTGCCATGAGGAACGGAGCGGTCTGACAGGGCGCGTGAGCGTCGTCGGCAACTGAGGTCCGAATTTTGCGCGGGTGTTGGGACCGCAGACCTGTGAACCGCGCCACCGGTCACGAAATACCCGACATGCTGGTTTGATATCTGAGATGGGCCGCGCTGGCTTCATCTCAAGTTCTGCATTTTGCCCTGCTCCGTTGCCGGAATCGGCACGCGGCGCCCCCGACGGGTTGCATGGCCCTTACCGTTCGTTTCTTCCCCTGCCTCTGACTCTGCTCTATGGATATTGCACTCGTTCAGCAATACAATCCCAGCGACGCGATGGACGCGTTCCAGCGTGGGCTGATTGCGATCAAGAATGCCGCGAACGCTGGAGCCGACCTTGTGGTCTTCCCCGAACTGTCCTTCACCAAGTTCTTCCCTCAGGTGCCCGCGAACAAGCGGGACGGCGACGTGCTCGATCTCGCTGAAAAAATTCCCGGGCCAACGGTGGAGTCGGTTGCGGAGCAGGCTGCGGAGTACGGCGTGGTCGTCGTGTGCAACCTGTATGAGATCGATGACGGGAAGGGCTATAACAGCTCGGTCGTGATCGACAGCGACGGTACCGTGCGGGGCGTCTCCCGCATGATGCACGTGCCGCAATACGAGCACTTTTACGAGCAGGACTACTACACGCCCGGCGATACCGGCGCGCCCGTCTTCGATACGGCCGTCGGCAAGATCGGCGTTGCGACCTGCTACGACCGGCATTTCCCTGAATACATGCGCGCGCTCGCTCTCGGCGGGGCGGAAGTCGTCTGCATCCCGCAGGCCGGTGCGGCCGGAGAATGGGCGAAAGGCGTCTTTGAGGCCGAGGTGCAAGCGATGTCGTTCCAGAACGGCTACTTCTGCGCGCTCGCCAATCGCGTGGGTCGCGAAGACAGCGTCCTGTTCGACGGTGCATCCTTCGTTACCGATCCGCACGGCCGCATCGTCGCGCAGGCACCGAAGGGCGACCAGTCGCTCCTCATGGCGTCTGCCGACACGAAGGAGTGCGACAAATCTCCGGCGCGCCAGCTCTTCCTGAAGAATCGGCGTGAAGACGATTACACAGATGGGGCGGTCTCGCTCGCCTCGTCGACGCCTGCCGGCGTCCGCGCACTGGAAGGCTACAACGACGACGAATAGCACGCATCACCACGGGCCGACGTGCGTCGGCCGGGCCGAATTCGGCAGTCCCGTCGAATTCGGGCGGACAAAAAGGAAAGGCGCTGCACGGCGGTACTGTGCAGCGCCTTTTCTATGTCGCGACGTGCATGCTGAACTTAGATGCCGAACAGGCGGTTTGCGAACATCAGGACGAGCAGAATGAGCCACATGAGGTGGCCGACGCCGGTCCCGATGGCGATGCGCTTCTTCGCCGAGGTCATAATCTCGCCGCTCGACGGGCCTTCGCTGGATACGGCGGTCACAAGCGTGCCCCATGCCGGCCGGATGACAAGGACCTGATCCAGAAGCAGAAGCAGCATCAGCAGGAGGGAGGAGTGGTAGGCCGGGCCATATGCGGCAAATGCCCCGCCCAGAACAAACGCCGTCACCGAAAAGACGGCCGTGAGCACAATAAAGATCGTCATCAGCTTGACGGTGCGCTGGCCGTCCTCCGCCATCACCTGTGCGGGTTCACCACTCAACTCCACGGTTTTGCGCGCCCATGCGGAGAGGCGGAGCCCAAGGCCGAACCACGCCCCGGCCGTAATGATGTGTAGGATGACAAAGACCCACTTTAAGGTGTAAACCACGGTAGCGTCAATCGATCAATGGAAAGGGGATTCGGTCGGTGCCATCCGAAACGAACCGGCGCGGCCGTGCCGCGCCGCTCGCGCCGGACAGGGTGGTTTCGTCATCGCCTGTACGACGGATCGCCGTCCAGGTTTATTCGCATCCGCTCACGTCCACACGTCGGGAGACACAACCCGTCGATGCAAGCCCATCGTGACCGGAAACTCTGCCGGGTGACGAGGACTTCGAACGGCCACGCTCGGCGGACGCCTGCATGGTAGCGGCCCGCCACGTACCGATACGCTGCCACCAATCTGCGCATCACCATGAGCCCGGATGTTCTTGCACGCTGGTTAATCTATGCCGGTGTCGGCCTTGTCCTTCTTGGAGGCCTCGTCTGGGGTGTGGGGCGTTTCGTCGATATCGGCGAGCTTCCGGGAGACCTTTCCTATGAGGGGGAGCGGTTCCGTATCTACGCCCCGATTACTACCATGATTGTTCTCAGCATCATTCTGACGATCGCGTTGAACGTCATCATCCGAGTTTTTCGGTAGATGGATCGGCCGAACGGTCGCATGGCCGAGTGGGAGAAAACGGTATCGCGATCCCCCGGGATGCGGTTCGGCTTGTGGGAGAGGGGTCATCATTGTATCTTCGCTCATGACGCGCCGGACCACCGCTGTCGGCGTCTGTTTCTGTTCGTCGCGTCTCGTTCTTTTGCATCTTCGGGCATCGGTGCCCCGTCCCTTCGTGTGAGGATCTCCGGCATTGCGCGGTCCGGCTCACCGGCGATGCTTATGGACGCCTCGGCCCGTTGGTCAGGTGCCTCCCCTTCCCGTTCTCGATCCCGTAATCTGTTCCCGTTCCATGAACCCACCTCAAACGAATGCTCTTGCTGACGGTGGCGGGTTCGTTGACTCGAACCTCTCCGCGCTTGCGATCATCCTCGGCGGCGGTGCCGGTACGCGCCTGTTTCCCCTGACAAAGCTCCGCGCCAAACCGGCCGTACCGCTCGCGGGACGGTACCGGCTTATCGACGTCCCGGTCTCGAATTGCATCAATGCCGGCATCACGCGCGTCTTTGTGCTGACGCAGTTCAATTCCGCGAGCCTGAATCGACACATCTCGCAGGCCTATCGCTTCGACCGTTTCAGCAACGGCTTTGTCTCCATCCTCGCCGCGGAGCAGACCCCGGCGTCCAAGGACTGGTTTCAGGGAACGGCCGATGCCGTCCGGCGCGTCATCCCGCACGTCGATGGCTACCGCCACGACTACACGCTGATTCTGTCAGGCGATCAGCTGTATTCGATGGATTATCGCGAGATGATCCGCCACCACGAGGAGACCGGCGCGGATGTGACGATCGGCACGATCCCGGTCACGGCGGACGATGCGCCGGCGTTCGGCATTCTGAAAACGGACGCCGATCATACGATCACCGAGTTTCATGAGAAACCGCCGGCCGACGACCTTGACGGGAAGGAGAGTCCGGTCAGCGATGATCTCGAAGACGAGGGACGGGTTTACCTGGCGTCCATGGGGATTTACATTTTTAGCCGGGACGTCCTGCGCGACCTGCTCGAATCCAACGAGGAGCATCACGACTTCGGCAAGCAGATCATCCCGGAGGCGATTGAGGGGAAAAAGGTCGTGAGCTACCCGTTCACGGGCTACTGGAGCGACATCGGGACCATTCGGTCGTTCTACGACGCGAACCTGATGCTGGCCGAGCCCAATCCGGAATTCGACGTGTACGACCCGGACCGACCGCTTTACACGAACGCTCGCATGCTGCCTCCGGCAAAGATCGAGAGCTCGTTCGTGCAGCAGTCGCTGATCGCGGAAGGAAGCGTGATCGTGAACAGCCAGATCTCCAAGTCGGTCATCGGCATCCGCTCGTTTATCGGGCACAACACGACGATTAAAAACACCATCTTCATGGGCGCGGATCATTATCCATGGCAGGACCCCGAAAACCGTGGGTACGTCGAGGGTCCGGCGCGTCCCGGCATCGGGGAGGAATCCTACGTGGAGGGCGCTATCATCGACAAAAATGTATCGATCGGAAAGCGGTGTATCATCAAGAACCGCGACAACATCGATGAAGCGGAAACGGACATGTTCTACATTCGCGACGGGATCGTGGTCATTCCTAAAAACACGCACGTCCCGGACGATACCATTATTTGACGCCATCGTCTTGCATGATGGCCGACTCCACCCGCAACCCGCTTCCGACCACCCCGGTGCGGCGCTACGTGCGATTCTCCGCTCTCCTTCCCGAGTCCACTTCGTCCTATGAAGATCGTCGTCCTGACTAATGAGTACCCGCCCAACGTGTACGGCGGTGCCGGTGTCCACGTCGAATACCTGACGCGCGAGCTATCGAAGTTGGACGATGGGTCTCACGAGATCGAAGTCCTCTGCTTCGGCGATCAGGACGTGGCCTCCGGTAACCTGACGGTGCGCGGCGTCAATCCGGAGTTCGATCTTCCCTGTCAGGATGATCGTCACGCCAAGTTTTTGAACACCATGTTGCGGGATCTCGTCATGGCGGGGTCCATCGCTGACGCCGACATCATTCACGGCCACACCTGGTACGCTCACCTGGGCGGGTGTCTGGCGAAACAGCTGACCGGTGCCAAGCTCGTGTTGACAACCCATTCGCTGGAGCCGCATCGCCCGTGGAAGGTGGAGCAGCTGGGGACGGCATACCATGCGAGTTCCTGGGTGGAGCGCACAGCCTACGAAAACGCCGACGGGGTCGTTGCCGTGTCCGGGTCCATGAATGACGACGTCCGGGCCCTGTACGATGTCGCGGAGGACCGCGTCCGAACGATTTACAACGGCATCGACATCGACCAGTATAGCCCGACGCCCGACCCGGACGTTCTGCGGCAGTATGACATTGACCCGGATCAACCCTATCTATTATTTGTCGGGCGCATCACCCGCCAGAAGGGCATTCTGCATCTCGTCCGAGCCATTCATCACCTCGACCCCGACGTGCAGGTGGTGTTGTGCGCCGGCGCTCCCGATACCGAAGAGATCGGCCGGGAGATGGAGTCGCTCGTGGAAGAGGCCAAAGCACAGACTGACAACCGGATTGTCTGGCTCGCGGAAATGCTGCCGCGGGACGACGTCATTACGCTATACACACACGCAGACGTGTTCGTCTGCCCGTCAGTATACGAACCCTTCGGCATCATCAATCTCGAAGCGATGGCCTGCCACACGCCTATCGTCGCCTCCGCCGTCGGCGGGATCCCGGAAATCATTGTGGACGGCGAAACGGGCGTGCTCGTCCCCTTCGAAGCCGAGGGGGGCGACAGCCACGAGCCGCGCGACGCCGCCCGGTTTGCCCGCGACCTCGCCGACAGCGTCAACCGGCTCATGGCCGACCCAGACGCTCGAACGGACATGGCCGCGGCCGCCCGGACCCGTGTCGAAGAGGTATTTAGCTGGACGGCGATCGCCCGGCAAACGCTGGATTTCTACAAGGACCTCCACGGCTCCGACGACACTTAACACGATTCCGGCCCTTTGGCATTTTCTTTGTGACGTCGGTACTGTAGGTTTAGGCCGTCGCCCAACAGGGTCTGATCGTCTGCATCCATCCTTTTCTCAACCCTCCCGCCCCTTCCTCATGCGACATCTCGTACTCTCGTTACTTCTTTTCGCATTTGTGGCGACCGTCTCGGCGAGTCCGGCGGCCGCACTCGACGGATCGACCGCGACAGACGGCAACGAGGACGCGCCCGTTGTGATGATGACCGTCCCGGGGATGCTCATGCCCGTGCCCGCGCCGCCTACGTTCGGCGACATGGTCCGCCTTCCCGACGGTACATTCATCATGGGCCTCACCGACGAGGACCCGTTCGAAATTCAGAGTGCCGGTCGTCGCCGTGTGACGGTCAGTGCGTTCTACATCGACCGCTTCGAGGTTACCAACGCCGAATACCGCGCATACCTGCAGTCGCTGTCGCCGGGTGAGCGTGATGGTGCCCTGCCAGACTCGACGGCCTGGTCCAGCTCCGCCAGCCGCGCCGACTTCTCGACCTATTTTTACGGCTCCAATTACGACGAGTATCCCGTCGTCTCGGTGACGTGGCAGGAGGCGAAGGACTATTGCAAGGCGGAGGACAAGCGCCTTCCGACGGAAGCTGAATGGGAGTACGCCGCACGCGCTGGCCGCGTCGGGGGCGTCTACCCGTGGTCAGGCTTCTCGCCGCGCGATGCATTCGGTCGCTACCTCGCCAACTTCAACCCCGGCCGTCAGGGCCAGGCCGCCGACGGCTACGCGTTCACCGCGCCGGTCGGCTCGTTCCCACCCAGCCGCTGGGGTCTGCACGACGTCGCGGGTAACGCGGCCGAGTGGGTCGAAGATACCTATGCTTCGACGTACGCCAACCTATCCGACCTGGACCCGGTCTACCGCGGCCAGGATACCGAAGAAACGCGCAAAGTCGTGCGTGGCGGCGCGTGGGACTCGGATGCCTTCCGGATCGGCGTTGGCTTCCGCGACATGCACGAAGCGGACCAGGGCTCGCCCCGGATCGGCTTCCGCTGCGCGGCCGACATCAGCCAGGTCGAAGGAACCACCCGCCGCTTCCAGGATCCGGAACCCCCGCAGGATGATGCGGCGAGTGAAGAAGATGCCGGCGATGAGTCCGGTGGCGAAACCGGCGCCGACGACACGGAAGAGGACGGCACCGCGCCACCCGATTCGGGCACAACGCCTCCCGGCGGCAACCGCTAAACCCGGTAGTATCGCGATGTACATCCCATCGCGACGCATACGAACGCCCCGGCTCTCAACAAGGGCCGGGGCGTTTTGTGTCTGGGCGCGCCGTTAGCACGGTGATGATGATCATAGGAGACGTTTACGTCACCGGCTCGTTCAGGACCCGCGTTGATCGAACGCTTCTCCGGTGGTAGCACCCCTCGTAACCTGGCGGGTGTGGGACGGCCGAGGTGGCCGGCCGTTCAAGCGCTCTGCTCAGAGGGTGCCGGTTTGTCTTTCTCTGCCCGCTCACGCATCTCTTCGGCCGTGTCATGGCCGAGATAGTCGTCCATCATCCAGTGGGCAAGGTAAATGATCGGTGTGATGCCTGTTGCGATGATGAACTTGTAAATGTAGTTGAAGAGAGAGATCGCGATGATCTCCTGCGCGGTGAGTTGCCCGACGAATGCCACGGTCAGCACGATGAACGTGTCAATGAACTGCGAGCCGAACGTGGAGCCTGTCGCGCGAAGCCAGAGGTATTTTCCGTTCGTCAGATTGCGAAGCCAGTGGAACAGGAAGATGTCGACCAGCTGCCCGATCAGATAGGCCGTCAGGCTTCCGATAATGACCCGCGTCGAGTTGCCGAAGACCTCCACGAACGCCTCTTGCGAGACCGGCGACGAGGGCGCGACCGGGACCTCCATCGCGACCCATAATAGCAAAAACTCGAAGCAGATCATCGCCATCCCGATGAACGTGACGAAGCGAATGCCCCGCTTTCCGTAGTACTCGTTCAGTAAGTCGGTGACGATGAACGTGATCGGAAACGCGATCACGCCTGCCGTCATCGTTATGCTCGTGAAGTCCTGCCCGAAGATGGAGATGGCGAAGGGAAGATCCATCACCGTGAAGAACTTGCTGGCCGTTGCTTCCGCAACGACGAGTGCCGTCAGAAAGATGGCAGCACAGATGACGTAGAGCTTTTGCGGGCGGGAAAGGACGTAAGCCTCGCGGATCATGCCGAAGCAGGGGGCGAAAGAGGTGGAGGGTACGGGGGCGCGCGGGATGTTTCTTTGCGCGTTACCGCACGATTTCCTGGTCCGTTCCGCTTCGTCAGATTCGTTACGAGGCGCGTTGCCCTTCAGCATGGGCCGGGATCGAGGCTCGCCGGCCCGGCGGCTCCTCGTCGAGCACCGCCGGAAGCGTGAAGCCAAACGTAGACCCGCTTCCCGGCGTGCTCTCGATCATCAGCTCGCGGTCGTGGGCGCTCAGGATGTGCTTGACGATGGCCAGGCCCAGGCCGGTGCCTCCCTGACTCCGCGAGCGCGACTTATCGACGCGGTAGAACCGCTCCGTGAGGCGCGGGATGTGCTCCGGCGACACCCCGAGCCCATCATCCGCGACGGAGACTTTCACTTCGTTGGAGGGGAGGAGCCGGCCGATGATCTCGACGTGCCCACCCTCTCGGTTGTACTTGATGGCGTTGTCGCACAGGTTAACGATCACCTGCCGAATCCGCTCCCGGTCCCCGTGCACAAGCGGCAGGTTCTCCGGAAGCCGATGCTGCAGCGTCACGTTCTTGTTTTCGGCTTTGATCTCGAGCGATTCGACGACGCCCTGCACCAGCGACCGCAGATTGAACGGTTCGGCCGACATTTCCAGTTCGCCGGTTTCGATCCTTGCGATTTCGGAGAGGTCCCTTGCCAGGTTGTCGAGCCGGTTTACGTTCCGCATGATTTTTTTCAGGAAGGACCGGTTGACCGACGAATCGTCCACGGCGCCGTCCAGAAGGGTTTCGGTGAAGCCCTGAACGGAGAAGATTGGCGTCTTGAGCTCGTGAGACACGTTCCCGATAAACTCGCGGCGGTAGTTCTCCATGCGCTTGAGATCTTGAATCTCGCCTTCGAGTTTTTGCCCGGTTCGGAAGACCTCCCAGACCAGCTCGCGCATCTCGTCGCCCGTCGGGCGCGGTGCCGCCTCCAGCTTGTCGAACTCATGCTGGCGAATTTGACGGAGCGTTCGAATGGCATGCTGAATCCGGGGGGTCACGAAGGTCCATACGGACACGTAGGTCGCAAGCCCCGCTCCACCCGCAATCAGGAAGCGGATGTGCCACGGTCCGTCGAGGATGAACAACGTCATCACGAGCATCGCCGCTGACACCGTGGCGGCCGTCTTCAGCGTCACCCGCGAGAAAATCGGCGGGCGTTCGTCAGGAAAGGAAGAGGGAGCGGTGGTCATGGCAAACGGTGTCTGAACGGATCAGGCACACAGGTCGGTCGGAACGAACTGTCGCAACATAAAACGCAGTTCGGGAACGCGAGTCACGCTCGTGTTAACGATCGGCGATCCCGGATACGCTCATTCCTGGCGGGGCGCTCACCCCTGAAATCGATACCCGACGCCTTTGATGGTTTCGATATAGTCCGATCCAATCTTCTCCCGAATCTTTCGGACGTGCACGTCAACGGTTCGGTCGACGACGTAAATCTCCGGGCCCCACACTTCGTCAAGGATCTCCTGCCTCGTAAAGGCGGTTCCCGGATGCGAGGCCATGAAGTGAAGCAGTTCGAACTCCTGCTTCGGAAAGTGCATCTCCTTCGTGCCGGACTCCTGCTCCTGGATAACGATAAAGCGGTCCCGGTCGATCGTCAGATCGTGAATGCTCAGGGTGTCCGGCGGGGTATCATTCCGTTTGGAGGACCGGAGAAGAGCTTCCACCTGACTTACGATGACGGGAATCGACACCGGCTTGCTGAGGTAGGAGTCGGCGCCGCTGTCGAGGCCTTCGATCATGCTCTCCTCCTCGGTCCGGGCGGTCAGCATGAGGACCGGGATCGTCCGCAGATACGCATCCTGCCGAATGCGTCGACAGGTTTCCAGCCCGTCCAGCTTCGGCATCATAACGTCCAGAATGATAAGGTCCGGCTGGACCTCGCGAGCCGTGTCAAGCGCTTCGATGCCGTCGCGGGCCGTTGTCACGTCGTATCCGCGGCTCGACAGGTTGTAGTCCAGCAAGTCGATGATGTCCTGTTCATCGTCGACCACAAGAATGGACGTGTCACCCGGGATGCTGGATGCGGTCATGGCGGGACGGAAGAAAGCGGGGGGACGATAACGGGAGCGGTCGCTATGTTACCGCAAAGTTAAGCACTTTCGTCCCACCATGCAATCTCCGGGAGATCCGCCGTTAAATCGTCCAGGCGCGGCCGGTGGTGTTCGCCGAAGAACTCGAAGGCGACGCCGCTCTCAACCTCGGCGAGTGGCTGATGCTCCTCGATCACGGGCATGTACGTCTCGTAGCAATGCAGAGCGGCCTGAGCCGTATCCAGATCGTTCTTGGAAAAGGTCGTGATGCAGTCGATCTTCTCGTCTGCCGACGCCTGCAGGTGATCCGGCCTGCCGCTTCCGTCTGCGGGCGGCAGGGTGAAAAACGCGAGCCGCTTCGGGTAGGGGAGCCCTCGTGCTCGGAGGGAGCAGGCAAGATGTTTGACCACAGCGTGAGAAACGAGGTGGTCGGGGTGACCGCTGACGCCGTGAACCGGGTAGGTCACCATCACGTCCGGCGCGGTTCGGCGTACGTGCTTCTTGATGATTTGACTGAGGCGACGCGGGTCCAGCGTGTCGAGTTCACCATCTGGCAGATCCAGCACGCGAAGCGAGGAAAGGTCCAGCTTCCGAGCGACGTTTTGCATTTCCTGGAAACGGATCCTCCCCATCTCCTCCTTTGACACCCCCAGGCGTTCTCGCTGTGATGTTGCCTCGCCGCGTGTCAGCGTCAAAAGGTGCACGTCATGGCCCTCGCGACGCTGTCGAGCGAGCGCCGGCGCCGGACCGAAGGATTCGTCGTCGGGATGCGGGAAGACGTAGAGCAGTGTGGCCATATGCAGAGGGGAATGCGGAACGTGTAACGAACGAAGTCGGCCGGGGGGCAGCCTCGGGGAAAGAGATCCTCACAATACAAATCAGGTCACGCACGAACAACGAGTCCGATTCCCTGTGTATCCGCGGGCTGTCCGTAAACGGCGACGGCGCCCGCTTTTCATCGGACGCCGCCGCGGCATTCAACAGAATGGGGGAATCGCGGAGCCTTTACTCCGCGGAGGTGCACGGACGAGGCTCATCCTCTTCCCGGATGATCCGGTCAAAGGACGTCTGCCCCGTTCGAAGCATACGGCGAACGTACGGATGGCAGAGACCACAGTTGTGGCCGAACTCAACGTGTTGTTGCACCTCCTGAACCGTTGCCGCGCCGGTTTCTTCTGCCATGGCCTGTAGATCGGCGAACCGTTTCTGGAAGCAGTAACAGCGATCGATCTTCATGAGGAAGCGAAGGACCTGGTCGGAGGAAGCGGCGTAGGGGGCCGGTCTACCGCGTATTCAGCGAGAAGTCGATGTGCGTCGGGGCAATTCCCGCCTCGATCGTATCGATGGCGGCGCCGCCTCGCTCGTGGACGGTGACGGTTCCGGATTCGTCGAACGGGCTGGCCGCGGAGAGGCGTCCGACATACAGCAGCTCGTTCCGCGCATCGTAGCCGACGGCCCCGGGACGGTCGCCGGTCACGTTGAGTTGCGTGTCGACCTGGTTGGACGCCGTGTTGTAGCGGAGCACGCGCCCGTCTGCAAGAAGCGCGTAGGCTTCTTCTGCTGCGGGACTGTAGCTGACGTGCTGTCCAAAGCTTGCCGATGCAATCTGCGTCGAAAGGTCGACCGCATCGCTGACCGTTCCTGCGTCCGGATCCAGGACGCGGATGCCGCCTGGCACGGAGGTCGCCGGGTCGCCTGTGTTCACGCCGGTGCAGAACACGATGATCTCGTCATCCGCATCGCGGACGAGCGCGCGGGGGCCGGTGCATCCGACGTCGACAGTCTGGACCGAGAGGTCGTTGGCGTTGATAATGCCGACCGACGTGCCGCTGTTGAATCCGCCGAGTGCGACGACGACCTGAGAGCCGATGACTTCGACATCCTCGGGTGTCCCCGGCACATCGACCGAATCGATGACCGTGCTCGTGGTAAGGTCGACCACGTCCAAGTCCGAAGGGTCCGCGCCGAAGTCCTGGCTCGATACGTACGCACGATCGCCGTCGACGGCGATGTAGCGCGGGTTGGGAATGTCCGCGATCTGGCCGACGCGCTCATTGCTCTCCGTGTCGTAGATGTCGATCGTAGCCGTTTCACCGAAGACGACGAATAGCTGGCCCGTGTCATCGACCAGAATGCTCTGGATGTACGATGGAAACCCTGCCTGGCCTGCCGGAGGCAGAGTCTGAAGAGCTTCCGTCTGCGGGTTGAAAACGGTAAGTGAGCTATTGGCATTGCCGAAGGCTCCCGCATTGGCGATGTATACGCCGGACGTGACCGTAGAGGTGGCGTCGTCTTCTGACAAGTCACAGCCGGTCAGCAGCAGTGCGGAGCAAAAGAACGCGAGAATCGAAAAAGTGCGCATGGAGGGAGCGGGAGGTTGGTAGAAAAGGGGGGGGCTACAGTCCGATCTGAAGCCGGACGTGCAGATGACGCGGAGGCATCGGTCGATTGCCGATGGTTCGATAGTCGGAGCCGTTCAGGTTGTCCACTTGAACGCTGAGTTCGGTACGGACGGTATCGAATGTGTGCGTGAGGCGGACCTGCAGGTCCGACAGAATGTACGGGGAGAGATAGCGTGACCCGGTGCTGCTGATGTATCGGCGCCCGGTGTAGCGCGTGTTTACGTCGACGGCTACCGGCCCGAAGGAAATCGTGGTGTAGGCCTTCGCCTGCTCGCGTGGCAGATAGCGTAACGGGGCGTCGTAGGAGGGCGAGCCGCGCTCGGATCGGTTCCGCGCGTCGGTGTAGGTGTAGGTTAGCCCGGCATCGATGGACCAGCGATCGCCAAAGAGGAGCCGGGCACCGGTGGATGCCTCCAGCCCTCGGGCGATGACGCGCTGTTCGTTTTCCGGTGACCACGAGCCGGATCGCACTGGTGCCCAGATGATCTGATCGCGACGCCAATTGTGGAAGAGCGTGGCCTCTGCGTGCCAGACGGAATGTTGCCAGTGCACCCCGGCATCGACGCTCCAGCCGCGCTCGGGACGAAGATCGGGATTGCCGCCCGGTTGCCAGAACCGATCGTTAAAGGTCGGCATGCGGAAGGTTCGGCCGGCGTGTGCCTTCAGTCGAAGGGTCGGCCATGACGGCACGGGCTGCAGATTTGCGCCGATGCGCGGGCTAACGGCCGTTCGGGCGGCGGCGTCCATGGGCCGGTAGAGGTCGGCTCGCACGGCGGGAAAGAGCCGGAGTCGACCGAACGTCCCGATAGCGCTGACGAACGTGCCACCGTGAAGCTGGCGTGCGTCGTCGCGGAGGCTCGGGTGTCGGGCCGTGGATGCATCGCCGCTGACGCCAGCCGTTGCGAGCCAGCGGGAGCCGATCGGGGTCCGGGTCTCGACGTCAACATCGGCCGTCCATGTCCGTCCCGTGTCGTCGATGTTCTGTGCCGGGTCCCGGTAGCGGAGGCGCGTATGCTGAACCAGAGCGCGCGTTTGCAGCCGACCCCACTCGACCCGGCGATCGTCCCGGCCCCAGAATCGGAACTGTGTGTCCCGTTGACGCTCTCGTCCCTCGGCCGCACCGCCCGGTTGCGGCAGGCCTCGCTCGGCGTGCGTCAGCCATGTGGCCGTTTGCCAGCGGTGATCTCGGTCGTTGGAGCGGACGGACGCGTACGCGGTGTAGCGCGTCCGGTCGGCATTCTGGCGGTGAACGGTACGAGGTGGGAAAGCCGCGCGATCGCGGTAGGGGAAGTCATTGTCGCTCGTTCGTACCTCGCCCGCTGCTACAACTGAAACGCCGTTGGTCTGAGTGCCCGCGAGTAGACTGCCGCCGCGCTCCCCGAAGGCTCCGGCAAATGTTTCGGCCCGTGCTACGAGCGGCTCCGACGGTTGAACGGTCTGCAGGTTGATGGCGCCGCCCATTCCGGAGGATCCGTACAGCGCCGATGTCGGTCCGTGCATGACCTCGACCGACCGGAGCATCACCGACGGCAACAGGCTTAGATCCAACTGGCCGAGTTGCGGGTCCGCAATCGGTTGCCCGTCGAGCAGCACCAGCGTCTGTGCTGAGCCGGTGCCGCGAAGCGACATCGTCGCGATGCCGGTCTCGCCGTACCGGCGAATGTAGAGTCCGGCGCGGTCCTCGAGCAGATCCGCGACGGAACGCGCGGCCGTTTGCGTGATGGCCGTCGAGTCGAAGACGGAGATTCGAGCGGGGGACGTGAGCGCCGGCGTGGGGAGGCGCGTCGCCGTCACCGTCACATTGGGCAGCGATCGTTGCCACGCCACATCCGACGTATCGCCGGCGGGGGACGTGCTCGCCGTGGTGCTCGCCGTATCGGCAGCCAGAGCCTGTGTGCCATCCTGGCCAACGGCCGGCTGAGACAGCGGGACGGTAGCCAGAAGGATCAGGAGCGCCCAGGCCGACGATAGCGTACACCTGTATTTCGAATGTCGATCCATAAAAAAACCTCACCTCAGACAAGAGGTGGGGTCGTGAACGGGCGGCTTCCTGAGGATCGTATTCGACGAGATCAGAGCTCGAGCATCCGCGAAGACCGGCAGACGCGGCAAGGGCAGTTGCCTCGCGCCGGAAGAGTGCGGCACACTCGAACGTGTGCTTCGCGACGTGCTCCCGGTGCGGAGACGAGCTGGAGAAGGGGCCGTGCACGCCACCACCCTCAGATCCCGAAGGTATGTTGGCGAATCACACCGGTGGCAGGTCTCCTGGCTTACCGGGCATGCGCGAACGTTTCCGCGACGGCAGCATCGCCGACACGGGTTACGTGGCACGAACGCAGAGTGCAGAGCGCCGACATCTCAGCCCTCGGCCTTCCCATGCTGACGGCCCCGCGTTCTCGTGTGAACGCGCTGCCGGCCCAGCACAGTGACCGGAGACATCATCGATAGACGACGCACCGCCCGGCTTACAGTTGCGGGTACAGCCCCCGACTGAACGATTTGCAACCTCGAACCGTGATGGTGTCGGTCGCATTCGTTGCACGGGTGTTCCCTTTTCATCTCACGTGTCGGTCGTGCCGATCACGCGAGAACCAGCGGTGCCTGTGAAAGAACAATGACAACGTACAACGCCCGGCGTTGATTTCCAACCGCCTTCACGTTGTCCTATTCAAAGTGTCCCCACAGGGCGACATGGACCGATTCCAAAGAATACGTCCCGCCTGAAAGAGGGCTTCCCGCCCCGGCGGAAAGCCCGTATCGTCCCGTAGCGGGATCCCGTCCCGAGCGGATTTAGATGCTACGATGTTCGACGGAGACGCTCCGCCAGCCGAGCGGCCCGGTCTGACGCTTCCGACGCGTCGTCGCGCACGTCGTCCGGTAGATCCAGGGGAGGGGATGATGGCCCCGAGTCCATCTGCTTGTCACGTGCGCGTTCGTCTTCCTCCTCGGGATCCACCGGATCCGTCGCCCTGGATGGGGTGGAAAGCCGGCGTTCGTCGTCCCAGGTCTCGTTGGTCACGATCGTCTCGAGATTCTGGATGCGGCGCTGCAGTTCGCCGCGCTCTGCCCGCAAAGTCGAGACGTTATCTTGAAGCGACGAAAGGTCGGACTGTAGCTTCTGAACCGTCTCCGGCGGCCCGGACGCAGCGGTGATCTGTAGCTGTTTCACGTATGCCCAGGCGACAACGGCGACGATCGGCAAACCGAAGAGGAGGAGAATGGTGAGCGTTCCGGGAGAAAGCATAATCGGACGATCGACGGTCGACGAGAAGGGGTATTCTGTGCCCGCAGGTATTCACGCAGGCCAGTTGCATCTAATTCATGCGCCCGGACCGGGTTCGACCCGAATGGAATCGAGCATACAGGATCCGAGAACACCTGCTGCATGGTCGGAGGTCTCCTCCGATTACACCATGGTGGATACGTGAAAAGTGACGGTACCGTTATGCCGTCATTGCACGATGGATTCATCCTCCGTATTATGCAGGCGTGGTGAACGGTTTCCTCACGCCCTGTCCCCACCGTGCGTGACGAGCCGACATCGATACCCACCCCGCCCCCGTGAGCCCACGTATGGCGCCGTCGATTGCCCGGCATTCGAAGGCTGCGATGAACCGGTGGTTCCGACGTATGTCTCCACGCGTCGTCGCCGTCATCTGCGCCTCCACTGTCCTGCTGGCGCTCGTTTCAACGACGAGTGCCTCAAGCACCTGTGGTATGTCTGGCGTCTCTACGCACGGAACGGCCGTTCTCGTGCCGCCCGCAGCACCATCGGTGCGTGATGACACGGCGTCGGTCGAATCGGATGCAGTCCCCATTGAACGTCCCGGCCCGGTTCGGCTGGATGCCGACGGCGACGGCGAACCCGACCGCATCGGTTCCTTCGTGAAGGTCGCTGGACGCGTTGGCGCAGAGTTCGGCCTGGTGGATGACAACGTCCTGGTCATCCAGTCCGATGGTCACGGTATTGCGGTTGTGACGGGAGCGCCATCAGACGTCGCCCGCGGGGACAGCCTCGTCGCGACCGGCGTCGTGGAGCAGGTGAACGGTCGCACGCAGGTTCGCGCATCGTCGTACGACGTTCTGCCCGTGCCGCCGCGCATTCCCGAGCCGCTTGCTCTGGATGTCAGCCAGGCCCTTGGCGAGCGATACGAAAGCATGATCGTCGAACTGTCCGGTCGCGTTGACGTCAACGACAGAAATCGCGGTGGCCATTACCTGACTCTGGAGGCACCGGGCGGGGACGATGTGCTTACAGTGTTCGTCCCCAATGCGCATCAGGCCGATATCTCCCTGGACCGGTTTGAGCCCGGAGACCGCGTACGGGTGACGGGAGTGCTACAGCAGCACGATTTCACGCGGCCGTACACGTCCTACTACGAAGTCATCCCCCGATCGGCCGGTGAGCTCGTCCGCGCGGAGGTGCCGGGGCGCTTCTACCGCAACGCTCTCATCCTCGGCGGTCTGCTCATCTTGCTGGCCGCCGGAGCCGTCGTCTTGCTCCGCGTTCAGGTGCGGAGGCAGACAAAACAGCTTGCCGACAGCCGGGCGCGCCTACGTCGCCTTGCCGAGGCGACATTCGAGGGTGTCGTAATACACGCCGACGGAAAAATCGTCGACGTCAACCAGGCGATTACGGAGATGATGGGCTATGATCGCGATGACCTGATTGGTCGAAACGCCCTTGAGTTTGTCACCGAATCCACGCGACCGATCGCGATAGCGCAGATCGACCGGGACGGGGAAGACCCGTACGAGTGCGTGCTGGTGCGCCGGGATGGATCGACGTTTCCCGCCGACCTGCAGGCGAAAGTGGTCGAGGAGGAGGATCAGAAACTGCGCGTTGTGGCCATTCGCGATGCCACCGACCGGAAGCGAGATGAAGCCGAGTTGCTTTTGGCGAAGCAGGAGGCCGAACAGGTCGCTCGACTGAAGTCGAGTCTTCTGAACAACATGAGCCATGAGCTTCGCACTCCAATCACAAGCATTATCGGCTACGCCGAGCTCATCATTGAGGAGCCGCCCGATACCCACGACCTTTTCGCGAAGCGAATCCGCGAGAGCGGCCGACGTCTCTCCGAAACGCTGCGATCCGTGCTGGACATGGCGCAGATCGAGGCGGGGACGATGGACCTGCATGTCGCTGATGTCGACACCGGTGCCATCGCCTGCGAGGTCGTAGCTGCGCACGAGCCCATGTCCGATGAAACGGGCGTCCCGCTGCGTCTGGAAACGTCGGACGCCCCGGTTATTCCGACCGATCGCGTGTTATGCTACCGGATCATGACGAATCTGGTGCATAACGCGCTTAAGTTCACCGATGTAGGACACGTCCAGGTGACGGTGGAGGAGTCGGACCCCGGTGTTCGGTTCGTCGTGGAGGATACGGGCATCGGCATTGACAGCGACTTTCTCCCACATCTGTTCGAGCCGTTCAAGCAGGAGTCCGATGGTCGAACGCGAACGCATGAGGGGACCGGCCTCGGGCTGGCTATTACGAAGCGAATGGTCGATCTCCTGGGAGGGCACATCATCGTTGAAAGTGACCCGGATCAGGGGAGCTGTTTCATCGTCGACCTTCCCCCGTCCCTCGCATACAATGGAGAATCGGCCGTTGTCCGTGACCAGATGGAGGATATCCACGCGCCGGTCGGCGATTCAGACGTGTGACGTCGGCAGATCAGTTGAGGTGGCAGATCAGGTGCGGTCCTGCCGGTCGTCGCGGCTCCCCGGGGTGACGTCTCGACGTGTCCCTTTCTCTCGTGCTTTCCAGCTGCGCATGCCCACCCCGCCCCTGTCTGCCAGGACCCGATGGCCCTGGATTGCCGGTATGCTAACCGTCGCCCTGCTCGGGTCGAATGTCTGGTGGGCTTCGGTGGTGATCGACGCCACCCGCACCGCGCCTGCCGCTGGCGACTCGCTCAAGGCGGTCCGGACCTACGCCTGTCACCTCGAGCGGCTATCGAGTGCCTGGGCAAGGGAGCTGCCCCAGGACGTAGCAGCGTCCAGCGCGCGACATGTGATCGGAACAGAGGGCCGAGGTCGAAACGGAGATCTCATTGTCGGGCACGTCCGGCTCTGGCGCGACACCAGCGGACGCTTCGTCGACGTGACCCCCGCCCGAGGATCGCGTGCGTGCCGGTAGCGCCGCCGCAAAGGATATATGCCCACGGTTGCAGCGTCGCCGCGTACCGGTCAGACCCGGGGGAGACCCCTCCGAATATGGGTGACGAGGTCGGTTCCGAGGTCCTCCGGGACGAAGTGGGAGGCCTGCGTTTCGTACACGCGCGCGTCCGGTAGCAGGCGTCGCCACCGATTCAGGTAGCGGGCCGCTCCCAGTGCGGGGTCGCGCCGTCCCCAGACGACGACCGCGTCCATCGACCGAAGGCGTCGCCGTCGAGACCAGAGCGACCGTAGCCATGCCGTCTCTGTGAGGAGGGACCGTGCAAAGGTCCAGGTCGGGAGGCGCCGGTCGGGGGAGTCGAGCGGGCGCAGGTAGGCGGCCAGGATCTTCTCCGGCAGGGGGCGATGCGTCCCGAGGCGAAGGGCGAGGTGAGCGAAGGCGTTAAACCCCCGTACGAAGGGGCGTGCGACGCGACCGCCCGCCAGCCGTGAGAAGGCCGCAATCCACGGGTCGGCATCGTTCGGCCAGAGCCACGTGTTCATCAGGACGAGACGCGAGACACGGTCCGCGTTTCCGAGCGCGTACGAAAGGCCAATGGGCCCGCCCCAGTCATGGACGACGAGAGTGATGTCGTCGAGGTTGAGATGGTTGATCAGCGCTTCGATTCGTGTAGCGTGGTGCGGCGGCCGGTAGGACGCACCGGCGGGTTTGTCGGACCGTCCAAACCCGAGATAGTCCGGTACGATGCAGCGGTACGCCGGGGTGAGGTCTCGCAGAAGGTGCCGGTACATCAGGCCCCAGGTCGGGTTGCCGTGCAAGCACACGACGGGCGGCCCATTCCCAAGATCCGTGTACGCGATCCGTCCGGCTTCGACGCGAATATAAGACGTGGGGAAAGGGAAATCATCCATGGGGAACAGAACGCGTCCATCAATGGAGCGACGGAGTAGACAACGGAAGCACCGGCTGGCGTCGCCCGTCACGCGACCGATTCGGGGGACGGCGTGCCCGCCTCCGGTTGATCCAGCAGCGTCGGTACATCGTCGTACTGTCCGAGCACCTTTCGTGCCTCGTCGGCAATTCGTTCCGACAGAGCCTGTGGTGAAAGAACGCGGACGTGGCTCCCCCAGCTCAGCAGCCAGGGCATGACTTCTAGTTCGTGGAATACGCGCAGCGTCATCACGAGGCGTCCGTTTCCTGTCCGCTCCGTCTCTTCGACGCGCATCGACGGGCCGACATGAACGAGGGGCGCTACCTCTGCCGAGAACACGACGCGAATGACCCGTTCTCGTGTCGTCGGGTTGCGGTCCGATGTCGAATGGTATCCGGACGGGCGCTCGAAGGACTCCTCGGTCATCTCCACGTGCTGCATCCGATCCACGCGTAGAGAAACCACGCGGCGGCTACGCGTTGGCGAGGAATCACGGATGCGTTCGCCCACGACGCTCCACGTCGCGTTCTGGCGTACCAGGCCGAAGGGCCGCAGGCGGTCGATCACCGGACCGTCCTCCGTGGTGCGTGAGCAGCGAACGACGCGTTCCTCTAGGAGGGCGCGGCGGATCGTCCGGAGCAGCGTTTCCTCTGCGGGGTTGCCGAAGACGCTCGGCGGCACGAGGTGAACGCTTCCGCGAAGCGAGAACGCACGCTGGGCCGCCTCGTCCGGCAAGTGGTCCCGGAGTTTGCGCCCGACCGACCGCGCCGATGCATGGTACTTTCCCTCAAAATTCTGAGCGGCGTAGGCACTCCCGAGGACAAGCATAATCGCCTCATCCACCGACAGTGTGACCGGGTCCAGAAGATACGAGGAGGGGAGGCGATAGCCGTTGCCCGGAACACCCTGGATCGGCACCCCCATCTCGGTCAACTGCTGAACATCGCGGTACACCGTGCGCTCACTCACGCCCAGTCGGCGCGCGAGGTCGATCGCACGCTGCCAGGACGAGCCATCAAGTTGCGTAAGCAGCGCGGGCCAGCGCTCGGAAGAAGTCATGCGCTCGTAGTGCGTAACGAAGTAACAGCGTATACAAAATATACGAAACGTCGTCGCATTATCATTGTCGGCCTCGGTACGATCATGGCACATCCGACCGACAACCGCTTTTCGATTGCCACGAAGATCTCTACATTATCCATCGTCAATGGGCTGCTGTCGGTGGTTGCAGAATCTACGACCACATTTGCTGCGGTGTAACGACACTTCTTTTCGGCATGGGTAAAAAGTGGGCCGATTGTTGCGGGGTATATATTTCCCACCCCATTGCACGATTACAGCACCGTCCATGCTGGCCTACCGAGTCCTCTGCGTTACCTGCGCGCTTCTTTTGCAGGGGGCTGCTGCCGTGTCCGTTGTCTCGGCGCAGCCTGCTCTGCCGCCCGGCGTTTTTCCTTCCGGCGTTACGTTTCCCAGCGAGGCGATTGTGCAACCGGTGCAGCCGGCGGCGCAAGATTCCGCGCTGACGATCGCGTCGATCGTTGAGCCCGAGGCACCGGACCAGGAGGTCGGTACCACCGTGCTGCGACCGGAGACGCCGGATAGTGCACGTGTCTTCGATCCGGTGCCGCCCGTCTGGGTTGATCAACCGACGATGAAAGGCGTCAGGGCATACGAGGCGCTCTTCGACGCACGGGAACTGATCCCCGATAGTGCCGGCAACGGGACGTCCAAGGCGCCCGAGGTGACCCGAGACGCCTGCCCGGCCGTCGATACCCACGACCTGGACGCTCCGGCGTCCTATGACCGCGAAGCGACGCTTCTTCCTCCCGGCCAGGTGGCTTATTTTTATTCCCGACCGGACTCGCTCGTTCGCTGTGCCGTCTATCGGTGGGACGAGGCAACGCAGATGTCGGGGCGTGAATTTATTCGCATGATGCAGCAGGGCGGGGTCGATACCGGCGCCGCGCTCGCCACATACGATGTGATGTTCGATGAGGTGGTGCGGTCCGTCAACCGTCGACTCGGTGTGCCGCGCCACATCGACCCGGCACCGATCGAAACGGAAACCTCCAGTCATTCGCACCTCCGTCGAGCCCGCTGGCAGACGGACGACGTCGTCATCGACCTTCGACTGGCGATCAGTCGTATCGGCGGTCACCTGACCGTGGTTCAGTACTGGAACTGAGCATGCGGTCGACCGAGGCATGACGCCGATGCCGCGGTCTGACAGCAGCAGGTCCTGGCTTCGATATAAAAAGAGCTGCCGGTACGCTGACCGGCAGCTCTTTCCATTGGGATGGTGCCGTCGCAGTTGGCGGCGCCACAGGAGCGGAATTAGCGGACGGAGGCAGGGGTTGGCCCGGCATTTAGAACCTCGGGCGCAACGTGCTCGACATACGTTTCGAAGTTCTCCACAAACATATCCGCAAGCTCCCGCGCCTGTTCGTCGTAGGCGGCCGGGTCGTCCCACGTATTCCGCGGGGTGAGAACCGTGGTTGGCACACCGGGCACCGTTTCGGGGATGGACAGCCCGAAGATCGGATCCGGGTCCGTACCAACGGTCGCCAGGTCGCCGTCGAGGATGGCATCTACCATCGACCGCGTGTACGACAGGTCGATGCGATGCCCTTCACCATACGGCCCACCGGTGAGTCCCGTATTGATGAGCCAGACGTTGGCGTCGTGTTGCTCGATGCGCGCACCCAGCATCTCAGCATATACGGACGGATGGCGCACCATGAAGGGTTCACCGAAGCAGGTGCTAAATGTCGCCTTCGGCTTGCTAACGCCGCGCTCTGTGCCTGCCACCTTTGCCGTGTAGCCGGAGAGAAAGTGATACTGCGCCTGGTCGGGCGACAGCTTCGACACGGGCGGAAGGACGCCGAATGCATCGTACGTCAGGAATACGACGTTGTCCGGGTGGCCGCCGGTGCCGGAATCGGACGCATTCGGAATGAAGTGCAGTGGGTATGATCCCCGCGTGTTGCGCGTGATCCGGTCGTCGCTGAAGTCCGGCTTTCGTGTCTCCTCGTCGACGATAACATTCTCCAGAATCGTCCCGAAGCGCTCCGTGGTACCGTAGATTTCCGGTTCACCGGTCGGGGAAAGGTCGATCATTTTCGCGTAACACCCGCCCTCGAAGTTGAAGACGCCGTCAGCGCTCCAGCCGTGCTCGTCATCTCCGATGAGCGTCCGACTTGCGTCCGCCGAGAGCGTGGTCTTCCCCGTCCCGCTCAGTCCGAAGAAAACGGCCGTGTCGCCGTCTGGTCCCTCGTTGGCCGAGCAGTGCATCGGCAACACGTCCTGGTCGGGGAGCATGTAGTTTAGCACTGAAAAGATCGACTTTTTGATCTCTCCGCCGTAGTGCGTGCCACCGATCAGCACCAATTCCTGCCGGTCATCGATAAAGATCGCGGCTTCCGAGTTGGTGTTGTCGCGCTCAGGGTCGGCAGCAAACGTGCAGAGATCGAGCACGGTGAACCCCGGCTCGAAATCACGCGGGTCGCTGTGTTCGTCACGCACAAACATGTTGTACGCGAACAGGCTATGCCAGGCCTTTTCCGATATGATGCGGACCGGCATGCGGTAGGTTGCGTCCCATCCGGCATATAGATCCTGCACGAAAAGCTCGCGGCTTCCGGCGTGTTCGACCATGCGTGTTTTCAGGCGGTCGAACGTATCGCGGTCGGTCGGACGATTGACCGTTCCCCAGTTGATTGTATCGGCATTCTCCTCATCGCGAACGAGGAAGCGGTCGTTCGGACTCCGCCCCGTGTAGGGATCCGTCCGAACGAGAAGCGGGCCGCCGTCCACGAGGTCGCTTTCTCCACGACCCAGGGACAATTCGTACAGAACGGGTGGCTTCAGATTGTAATGGACGGTGTCCGGGGACAACCCGAGCCGATCGAGGTGCGCCGTGACGTGCTGCGGGACGTTCATATTTGAATCGCGAACTCGTGGGAGGGGTGATGCACCTGCGGCACGATGCGCGCAGGGAGCGCCTGAAAGCGCTTCCATGTTCACGGTCCTAATATACTGGAGCAGCGGCGGCGAATACTATGAACAATCTGTTTGAGATTCGACCAAACTGGGAGAAAGCGAAGCCGTCCGCCTGAATCCGTCCCGCACGGTCGCTCGTACCTGTATCCAGCGACGCACGTAAATCAAACGCCCGTACTTCAGTGCGATCCTCCTCAACCCGATCCGAGGTGGCGGCGCGGTCCACATCAGCGCGGTCCACACCAGCATCGACGAGCGCGTCCGTTGCAACTACCGGTGGGGGCGGGCTCGTCCGCGCGCTCCTGCATGATCCGCTGCCCATTGGCCTCGTTGCTGCGGGTTTGCTGCTCGGTACGTATGCCGTTGTTGGGCTTACGGTCTCTCCCTTCTTAATCACAGCCGGTATTTGTGGAGCCGCGCTCGTGTACTGGGCTGACCGCGTCCTCGGTTTCTCGCCCGAAGATCGCTACGCTCATCCGGATCGCGTCGCATGGGTCGACGCGCACCGGACATGGCTGTGGATCGAGGCCGTCGGACTCGTCGTGATTGGAGGCGTGAGCCTTGCCTGGTTGCGCCCAGAGACCGTTTTTGGAGCGATCATCTGCGGGTGCATCGCTCTGGTCCATGTGGTACCCATTCTGCCCGGGAAACGCCGTATAAAGGCCCTCGCATGGGGGAAACGCTCGTCCATCGCCGCGGCGTGGGCCCTCGGAGCGGTCCTGCTGCCGTGGGTGGAGGCCGGGCGGCTCGACGCGTCGGCTGGGCTGCTCACCGGACTGGTCGCCTGCCGCTTTGCTGCCGTCTGGGCCAACCTGATGATGGCTGACTGGGCCGACCGTCCGGGCGATGAATCCGCAGGATTGCCTACTTACTCTGCTCCCTCCGGACGGATGGTTCGTCTTCGAGCGACGGTAGCGTCGGTCGTGAGCGGGATGCTGATCGTCGTCCTGGGCGGCGCCGGCTTGATCCCGCCGGCCCTCGCTGCCGTCGAAGCGGTAGGCGCCGTCGCGCTGGCTGTCGCCGTCTGGACCGTCGAGCCGAGCCGGGACCGCCATCACCTCCTCCTGCTCGACGCCCTGATCGGCTGGCCCGTGCTCACGTACGCGGTCACGATGGTGTAAGCCCGACCGGCCGGGAGCACCGTCTATAAACCGCCGCGTCCTTCAGCTATCCCGTTCGGTAAAGAGCGCGCGCAGACGCGTCCGTGCATCCGCAGCCAGGATGGAGCCGGCGTGGTTCTCCAGGAGTCGATTGTAGGAGTTGACGGCGGCTTTGACGTCGCCCAGCGCTTCGTACGCCGCCCCGGCAGCGAACAGGGCTTCATCGGCGTGTGGGCTTCGCGGATGAATGAGGGGAAGTTCGGCATAGGCCGCTGCAGCCTCATCGGTTTGTCCGCGTGCATCGAGAAGACGAGCCCGCTGCAGACGTGCGTCGTCGGCCAGGCCATGCCGCCCGTATGAAGAGAGAAGCGTATCCAGCCGGGCTGAGGCGCCGGCCAGGTCGCCCTGGCGCGTCAGAAGCTGGGACGCTGCGTAAAGACGAAGCGGCGTGTGCGTGGAGTCGGGGCCGCGGTTTGACCGGATGAGAACGCCGAGCTCGATGGCGTCGTTGGCGACATCGGCCGACGTGTTCTCGTCGGTGGCGTCGAGCCGAGTTTCAGCAGCGTCGAAATTTCCCTGATAGAAGTCCAGCCGCGCCAGCTCAAACCGGGCCCGGTTGGCCAGGTCGCCGGTGCGAACCTCTTCCACGATCCGAGAGAAGGTGAGACGTGCGTCGTTGAGGTCGCCGCGTTGCAATTTTAGCCGGCCCAGGTCATACCGAGCCTCCTGCGCCGTTTCGCTTCCGGGCACGCCCTGAATGACGTCTCGAAGATGATCTTCGGCCGCCTTCCGGTTTCGAAACACGTCCTGTTCGAGTCGTGCAAGTCGGAGCAGGACGTCCGGCACGTCCGAGTGATCGGGATACGTCTCAAGAAAGGTCTGGTATGCCGACCGTGAAGCCTCGTATTGGGGAGCGGGCACTCGGTTGCCCGAGGCATCGACGGCTCGTTCATTTTCCTGCTGCGCCTGTTTGCGATACATGGCGGCGAGGCCCTTCTGAGCGTCCGGTGCGACGGCGGCCCCGGGGTATCGCTCGAGGATCTCCTCATATGCATCGGTTGCGACCGCCACGGCTCCTGCATCCGCTGCCTTTTGCGCGAAAGGGAAGAGGGTCCGCCCCTGTTCCTTCTCCAGTCGATCGATTGCGCGGTAGACATCGAACGCCGCCCGGAAATCATCATTCTCCATGTGAAGCCACGCAAGGAGCTCTCGATACGCCCGGTTCAACGGGTCGTCCTGAACGGCTTCTTCCAGTGCCTGAATGCTTGCCGGAAGACCCTCGTCCTGTTCCACGAACGGCTCCAGCCGGCTCTGGACGAAGTCGAGGCGACCGGCGTCGTTTCCCAGGATCGAAATGTATTCCTGCATAGCCTCTCCGTGATTCCCAACGAGACTGTGCAGGTACGCGACCTGGATCGCGAATGCGCCGGGTTCATCGAGTGCCTCCCGCCCGCGATCGAGCACGTCGATTGCCCGGTCAAATCGCCGGATGTCGGCGAGAGCCTGGTAGACGATGCGGTAGGTGCTGGACCGTTCCGGTGCGAGGGAGACCGCCCGATCCCAGCTTTCATACGCTGTCTCCTCCCGACCGGCCAGATACTGGAGACGCGCTTTGTCCGACATCAGCATCGGCGTATGATAGTTCTCCAGCCGCCGGTCGACCAGCCCGATTGCGTCGTCGTAGCGCTTGACGTTCTCGTACGCCTGCTTCAGCTTCATGTAATACGCCGCATTATCGGAGGTGGCGGCGTAGAGGTCTTCCAGAATGGGGATGGCCCGTTCGTATTGACCCGCCCGCATGAACTGCTCGGCGAGCTGGAACCGCTGCATGGACTCCGCCTCGGTGTCTTGCCCGGGCGCGGCGGCGGGCATGACAAGCCCCATCAACAGGAGCAGCCCGGCAAGACTCACGATCGAGACGGTTCGTCTCGTTGCGGGGAGAGGGGGGCACCAACGGGCCGTGAAGAATGGGAAGAATGCGGTCACGTCTGGCGCCATTCGTTTACACCGTAGAGTCGTCGTCGTATCCTCCAAAGTCCGGTCGCACACGTCGCAGCGGCAGGAGGAAACTGTTATCGGGCATGCATCGATTCCAGCAAAAACTACGCTGGCCCCGGTTTCAGCGTTTCCTTCGCTGTTGGAGAAGGACAACAATCGGGCCGGGAGACCACGCGTACGGGAGCCGCTGCTGCCGGCTACTCCCCGTGGCAACGAGCCGCCCGATTGGCCGCTCACGCTGTACATCGCGCGTTTACGGAACGCATTCGCCCGTCTGGACGACCCCGTCTCTTACGGACAGCAAACAGTGCATTTATGATCGAACCCGACAAGGTTTCTCGTCTCACCGCCGCCGACGCAGATCCGGATTCAGCGTCGGATCCGGCGCCGCGTCGCGTGACGGTGCTGGGCGCCACCGGGTCCATCGGGCGCCAAACCCTGGAGGTCCTGCGGCTCTTTCCGGAGCGATTTCGGGTCCAGGCGCTGACGTGCGGCTCGAACATCGACCTCCTCGTGGAGCAGGCTCGGGAGTTTGAACCGTCATGCATCGCCGTGGGAAATCGCGAGCGCGCAGATGAGTGCCGCTCGCGTCTCGCCGACACGGACATCACCGTATTTGCAGGCCCACAGGGTCTTTGCGAGGCCGCATCACAGCCGGCCGACATCGTCATGGCGGCCATCGTCGGGTTCGCCGGGCTCGCACCTGTACTGGCAGCGATCGAAACAGGAGCGACGATCGCTCTGGCGAACAAAGAAACCATGGTCGTTGCCGGCGCTCTCGTGAATGAGGCGCTGGAGGCGAGTGGAAGTACGCTGATTCCGGTCGACAGCGAACACTCGGCCATCTTCCAGTGCCTGGCCGGGGAGACGATGCGCTCGGTGGAGGAGGTCATTCTGACTGCAAGTGGAGGGCCGTTCCGGGATCGTCCCGCTCACACGTTTGCGGACATCACGCGGGAGGAGGCACTCGACCACCCCAACTGGGACATGGGTGCGAAAATCACGATCGATTCCGCCACGTTGATGAACAAAGGCCTCGAGGTCATCGAAGCCCGCTGGCTGTTCGATCTGGCCCCCGAGGAGATCCGCGTACTTGTGCATTCTCAGTCCATCGTTCACTCGATGGTCGCCTTTTCCGACGGCTCCATCAAGGCCGAACTCGGCGTTCCCGATATGAAGGTTCCCATCCAGTACGCGCTCACCTATCCGGATCGGTGGCCTGCTCCGTATGAACGGCTGGACTGGACACGGACCGCATCACTGGATTTCGAAACGCCCGACACCGATCGCTTTCCGTGCTTACGTCTTGCTTATGACGCCTTGAAGGCAGGCGGGACAGCACCGGCGGTCCTTAACGCTGCAAACGAGGTGGCCGTTCGACTCTTCCTCGACGGTGAAATTTCTTTTCCCGCGATCCCCGGACTGATCGAGGACACCATGGAAGCCGTCGCCGGACCTGCGGTCAGTGACCTCGACGCATTGAACCAGGTCGATCACGAAGCGCGCACTGTGGCAAAGGAACTCACATTGCCGGCGGCAGATTGAAGCGCCCTGTTGTTCGCCGCCGGGTCCCCTCGTAGGCCGGAGGGACGGTATCAAGGATGTTGGTCGCAGAACGCCGGGTGCGCGGCTAGATACGGCCAGGACCGCCCCTAAGCGCCTTCCGGCTCTGCGTAGCTGCACACGAATCGTCGTGATCACGTGAATACCCTGTGTGTGAACGTGACGGCACCGCGAACTGTGTAACTTGCCCGCGGCTCACATCGTTGACACGTCGGCGGGTTGCATCAAATCGTTTCATCTGCGTGGTAGCATTGCATGGAAACCCTTCTCGGCTTCTTGACATCGGCGCTCTGGGTGATCCTCGGGATCGGCCTGCTCGTCTTCATCCATGAGCTCGGTCACTTCCTTGCGGCCAAGTACTTCGGCATGCGGGTCGAGCAGTTCTCGATTGGCTTTCCCCCGAAAATTTTCAGCAGGCAAGTAGGGGAGACCGAGTACGTTATCGGCGCAACGCCGCTCGGCGGGTACGTGCGGGTATCGGGGATGCTCGACGAATCTCTCGACAGTGATTCCATACGGCAGGAGCCGGAACCGCACGACTATCGCGCGAAACCCGTGTGGCAGCGGATGATCTTCATCACGGCCGGCGTCATTTTCAATGCGATTCTGGCCGTGCTCATTTTCGCCGGCATCAGTTTCGCTGAAGGCGACGTATACATCCCGATGGAAGACGTCGAGAGCGTGTATGTCATGCCGGGCGGCATTGCGGCGGACATGGGGATGAAAACCGGAGATCAGGTGCTCACGATGAACGGGCGGCCGGTCGAGCGTTTCGGGACGTTGATGAATCTGAATACGGTCGTAGAGAAAGACACGCTCCGCCTCACCGTGCGGCGTGACGGAGCGACCGTCCCGCTGTACATCTCGCGCGACTCGATCATCAAGAAGGTCACGCGGCTCAACAACTCGGATCGTCCGGAGCTTCGCGGCCAGGCGATCGGGCTGGGCATCGATCCGCCCACCGTGTCTCAGGTTTCGGAAGGCTACCCTGCGGATTCTGTGGGGATCGTCGGGGGAGACCGCATCGTCGGGGTCAACCGGGACACGGTCCGCTACTTCGAAGAGTTGATTTACCACGTGAACACGGCGCCAAGCGATACGATGGAGGTGCGCTGGCTGCGGCCGGACTCGATCGAGGCCGTTCCGGGCTCAGGTGTGGCGCAGACGGTGTCGTCGACGGATGCGGGAACCGTGTATGCGGCAGCGCTCGTCACGCAAACCCGCGATGGCCGGCGCATCATCGGTGTTGCTGGACCGACGCAGGGCTCCTATGACGTGAAGCGGGAGCCGTATTCCCTCGCCGGGGCTGTGGTCGCTGGAGCCAATCAGACGTGGGACTTTACCCGAACGACCGTGCTGAGTCTGCAGCGCGTCATCACCGGTCAGGATGATCCGCGGGACAGTCTCGGGGGGCCGGTGAAGATCGTTGAGATTACGAGTTCTGCCGCGGCGGCGGGGCCGAGCCATTTCTGGCGGATCGTCGCCATCCTGTCGATTACACTGGCCATCATGAACATCCTGCCGATCCCGGCCCTGGATGGCGGGCACCTCGTCTTTCTTCTGTACGAGATCGTCACGCGCCGGGAGCCCTCTACCCGCTTCCGGCTGATGGCCCAGCAGATCGGGATGATCCTGCTGCTGGCGTTCATCACTTTCCTGATCTTCAACGATCTGATGCGTCTGTAGCCCGATGCGGCGAGACCTTTCCCTTCGCCGCACGTTCGCGCCCGATGTCGGACGCGCGTTTGTCGGACGCGCGTTTAAGGTTACATACGCTTGATCGAACCTCCACGCGGTTTCGTTGATGTTCGATCACGCTACCGTTACACTATTTAATCGATGCGCCTGGCGTTTTCCTGGGACATCGCCGCATGACGCGGATCCGCGTCAATCCGGATCTCCCGATCGGACGCGCTCGCATCGGTTTGTGCCGGAAAAATCTGCCACGTTATCCCAATAGGATGGCTTCAGAATCGATGTCCACAGCAGAGTCCTCGTCGGTTGATGCGCGCGCCGACGAACCGGTCTCCACGGAGGACGAGCGCACGGATGCCGACGTGCGTGCCCAGCAGGCACTTCGCCAGCGAGGCGACATTCCCCGTCACATCGCCTGCATCATGGACGGAAACGGCCGGTGGGCCCAGCGGCGCGACCAGCACCGTTCGTACGGTCACTATGAAGGCGTGTCGTCCGTGCGCGACGTGACCGAAACCTGTGCGCACGTCGGCGTCGATTACCTGACGCTCTACACGTTTAGCACGGAGAACTGGAACCGGCCCGCCGTGGAGGTCAACGCACTCATGGAGCTTCTCGTGCGCACGATCGAGAAGGAGCGGGAAACGCTCATGCGCAACAACGTGCAACTGAACACGATCGGTGATCTCCAGGAGCTACCGGAGCCCTGCCGCCGTGCTCTCAATGAAACCAAGGAGGTGACGGGCTCGAACGACGGGATGACGCTTACGCTGGCGCTCTCTTACAGCGGTCGCTGGGAAATCCTGGAGGCGGTGCGAGATATCGCAAGGGCGGTCCGGGATGGATCCCTTGACCCGGACGCCGTGGACGAGGCGCTCTTCGCGTCGTACCTCGACACCGCGGACATGCCCGATCCGGACCTCATCATCCGCACGGGCGGCGAGTACCGGTTGTCGAACTTCCTGCTCTGGCAGAGCGCGTACACGGAACTGTACATCACCGACTGCTACTGGCCGGACTTCCGTAGCGCCGAACTGTATGAGGCGATTCGCACCTACCAAGACCGCGACCGCCGTTTCGGCCGCGTCGACCCCACAGCCGACGTTGCCTCTGGAGACGGTGCCCTGTCCGACGAACCGCCGCTCAATGCCGCGATGTCGTCGCCCGACGTACGTCCTACGTCCCGATAGCCCCGCAGGTATTCCGTCGCGTCGCGCTGCCCCTCGGTGGCTCCTGACGATTGATCTTCGGCCGGGAACGTCGCGTCGACCCGTTGACCGTCCGGCCCGAATATTTCTTGACCTGCGGCGGACATCTCCGTCACCGTTGTCCGGGATTCATCGCGCGATCGGGTCGCGCCACGGCGCGTGGATGGTATCTGGATCGTCTTGGGCAATAACGCCGACCCCCGTGCGTTATAACCAGACCAGCCCGCGCCACGCCGTGCCGTCTGCATGAAGGCTGAAACAACTTTCCCGGTGAGCTGCGCGAGGGGCCGGGAATGACGTCGCCGACCCCGTGTCCGTCGAAACTGCGAACCGGTCGCCGGGTTGCTTCAATGATGCGTCCGGCGGACCGCTCAACTGCCGCGATCTCGCGCTTTTCTTCGTCTCTCCCCCGATCACCTTTTGCTTCCTGGCATGCGATTTCGCTCCCTCCTCCTTGCTCTCGCGGTTCTGCTCTGGGTTTTCCCCGCAGAGGCGCAAGTTCCGAACGGAGGACTGCAGAGTTCGCCACGTGCACAGGCGTCAACTCTGATTATCGACCAGATCCGCGTTGAAGGCGTCGAGGACGAGCAGACGCGTACGTTCGTGTCTCAGACCAGCGGCCTCGCTCGCGGCATGGAGATCCGGATGCCGGGCGGCCAGAAGATTGCCGAGGCCATCCGGTCGATCTACGAATTGCGGCTCTTTTCCGACGTTCGAATCTACCAGGAGTCGGTGACGGGTCGCAACGTGGACCTGGTGATTGAAGTTACGCCGGAGCCGCGTCTCGGCCGCTATTCGTTCAGCGGAATCAAAGACCGACACGAGGACGACCTGCGGGAGCAGATTTCGCTTCTGTCCGGTCGCCCGGTCCGTCCGTCGGACACGCAGCGGGCACAGCAGCAGATCAAAGACTTCTACGCGGAAAAAGGCTTCTTGCGGACCGAGGTAACGGTCGAAGAAACGGTTACCTCGGAGAATCGGGTCAATCTGATGTTTAATGTCAATCGCCGTGAGAAGGTAGAGGTTGAGGAAATCGACTTTGTCGGAAACGAGCAGTTCGACGACGGGGATCTGCGCGGTGCGATGGACGACACCAAGGAGAACCGCTGGTGGCGCTTCTGGAAGGGGGAGAAGTTCAAGGAGAACGCCTACGAGGACGATCTCGAGCGGGTTGTCGATTACTACAACGCCCGCGGCTACTATGACGCGCGCATCGTCAGCGACTCCGTCTATTTCAGCAGCGAAGACGGGATCGGCATCCAGGTTCGTGTCCAGGAGGGCAAGAAGTACTACGTCCGCAACATCGACTGGGAGGGGAACACCGTCTTCACCGATCGAACGCTGACAGAGCGGCTCGGACTTGAGGAAAATGAGCCGTGGAATGGGCGCCGCCTGGAGGAGAACCTCCTCGGCAACCGCGAGGGGAGCGACGTAATGGGCCTCTACATGGATCAAGGCTACATGCGCGCCAACATCCAGCCGACCGTGCGCGTCGTTGAAGGCGATTCGCTCGACGTCACCTTCGACGTCCGGGAGGGAGACATTTACACGTTCGGCGACATTCAGATCACCGGCAACAACAAAACGAAAAGTCACGTCATCCGGCGTGAGCTCTACACCGTTCCGGGACAGCGCTTCAGCCGGAGCGCCATCCAGGAGTCCATTCGCCGTCTCATGCAGCTGAACTACTTCAGCCAGGAGTCGCTCGCCGCCGGTCCGGACGTGCGGGTCGACCAGGAAGAGAAGCAGGCGAATCTGACGTACAGCGTCGAGGAGGTCGGAAGTGACCAGGTTGAACTGTCCGGAACGTACGGCCGCCAGCTCGGCCTCATCCTGCAGCTTGGGTTTCAGTTCAATAATTTCTCCATCCAGAACCTTTTTAATGGAGAGGCCTGGCGCCCACTGCCGACCGGCGACGGACAGAAGCTTGGCGTGAATGTGCGGACGAACGGTACGTTCTACCAGAGCTACTCCCTGTCGTTTACCGAACCGTGGTTCCGGGGTCGACCGACGCCGCTCGGCGGGTCGATTTCGTACTCTCGGTTCAGCAACACGCCGTCCCAGTTCCGTTTCCAGCAGCCTGACCGCCAGGAGGTCGGCGACGGCGTCTTTACCCGCATCAGCGGCTCGGTCTTCTACGAGCGCCGCCTCGGCTGGCCCGATGATAAGTTCAGTACCGGTACGACGCTCGGCTTCCAGCTGTACAACAACGTTCAGCGATACCGCTCGACAGACGATCCGGACGCGGAGCCGGTGAACCGGGGCCTGATCTCATCGGTGCCTCCGGGGCGAAACCAGCTGGTCACGGTTCGTCAGTCGCTCGTTCGAAACTCGCAGGACAATCCGCTCTTCCCGCGTCGGGGCTCGAAGATGGAGCTCTCGCTGGAGGTTGCACCGCCGATTGGGGATTTGCAGCAGTACCACAAGTGGCGCCTGAACACGCGCTGGAATCTGCCGATGGGCAACAAGTTTTCCATCGGGTTCGGCACAGACTTCGGCTACATCGGCTCACTGACCGGCGAGGACGTTGGCTTCGAACGGTTCGAAGTCGGCGGTACGCCGTTTGATTATAGCGGCTACAACTACGGAACGGACCCGATTTTCGTGCGCGGCTTCCCGGCTCGTGTGATCGGGCCGCGTGCCAACAACGGACAGGTCCCGCTCGGAGGAACGGTGTTGAACAAGTACTCCGCGGAATTCCGATGGAAAGCCGTCGAGTCGCAGCAACTCCAGGCGCAGCCGTACCTCTTTGCCGATGCAGCCAACACATGGCTCGGATTTGACAGTTACAACCCGAGCGAACTGTACCGCGCGGCGGGCGTCGGTCTGAAGGTTTTCCTTCCGATCGTCGGCATGATCGAGGTGAATTACGGGTACAACTTCGACAGCTACGAACCGCTGGAGTCTGGCGATGACGGCGTTTCTGACTGGACGTTCCAGTTCTCGCTCGGTCGCGGCTTCAACTAATCCAGCGGTCGCCTGCCGTCGGCCCCGGAGCGGTTGCTCTCAGGGGCCGATTTGCTGCCTGGGTTTCTGGCTGTTTTTCTTCGCCGCTCTTTTTCGCTCTGCACTCCTCGCCTGTGCCCTCCGCTTTGACTCAACGTTTCCGGCCGACCGCCGGCATGAGGTCGCCCGAGCGTGCACGTTTCGCCCGCACGATAGGCCTGCTGTGCGTTCTGTCTGTTCTATGGGCGGCGTTTCCTGTGACCGCAGACGCGCAGCAGAAGATCGGGTATATCGACTCGCAGTACATTCTCGATCGTCTGCCCGAATACCAGACTGTCCAGCAGAAGTTGGATCAGGTCGAGCAGCAATGGCGATCGGAGATACAGGACGCGCGGGATCGCGTTGAGGAACTCCGGCAGGAGTACCAGGCGCGCGAGTTGCTGTACACCGACGAAGAACGCGAACAACGAAAGCAGGAAATCACTGAAGCGCGTCGGGAGGTGGAATCGCTCCGGCAGCGCTACTTCGGGCCTGACGGTCAGCTGTTCAGCCGGCAGCGGGAGTTGATGCGACCCATCCAGGAGCGAATCCTTGCCGCCGTTGAAGAAGTCGCCACGAGTGAAGGTTACGACTATGTGCTGGACCAGAGCGGCGACGTGCTGTTCATGTTTGCACGCGATCAATATGACTTGAGCGATACGGTGCTGCGGGAGCTCGGCGTTGATGTTGAGCGCCAGCAACAGGACCGCTCTGCACCCTCCGGGAATCAGTCGCCCCGCGGCAGTCCCGACCGAAGCAACAACTAGGGCAGACCTTCGCGCCTTCCGCGTGCGGGACATCTCTGCCCCGGCGATGAATCGTGCCGCGTCGCATCCGTGTGAAGAATCGTTCCGCCGATACGAAACGCGGCCAACCCTCCGTTTGACCCCTGATCGTTTTTACGAGAATCGACTTATTTATCATGATCCGACGACTACAATCGCTTGCACTCCTCCTTCTCGTGGGTGGCCTATTGTTTGCCGCTCCGGCGCAGGCGCAGAAGATCGGCTACACGAATCAGCAGCTGATCCTGGTGAACATGCCGGAGTACACGAATGTGCAGCAGCAACTCCAGCAGGAGGCCCAGCGCCAGCAGCAGGAACTCCAGCAGGAGCAGCAGCAGTTTCAGCAGCGCCTTCAGACGTATCAGCGTCAGCAGTCGCTACTGGCCGACTCCGTCAAGGCTCGCCGCGAGCAGGAGCTCCGTCAGCGGCAGCAGCAGCTTCAGCAGTCCGCCGCACAGCGGGAGCAGGAACTGGCTCAGCGGGAGCGCGAGCTGATGCAGCCGCTCCTCGAGGAGCTTCAGACGGCGATCGGTGATGTCTCGTCACAGCAGAATATTGACTTCGTCGTTCGAACGGAGGCGCTTCTCTACGTGGCTGAAAACACCGACACAGCGGTCGACATCACCGTCGATGTGGCGCGCCAACTCGGCATTGAAGTGCCGGAAGAAGGCACGGAGCCGGAGCCGTCGGTCGACATGGGCGGCACCGATACGCCGTAGCGTCCACGAACGGCCACGGGAGGCTCGTCGGATCGCACTCTGATCGGCGTTTTTCCCGATACCAGCGCGGGCTTCCCGGATGGGGAGCCCGCGTTTTCTGTTTCAAGGATCGATGAGCGCAACGCAGTGGAAAGACGACGGATTCCTGCCGGAGGTTTGGGAGCGGCATGATTAATTCGTACGTTGAACCGCGCGGCCGATCCTCCCTTGACCCGAACGCCCCAGTCTTGCTTATGAGCACTCAAACGTCGGCTTCCAGCCCTTCGGACGTACCGCGCGTAACCACGAAGACGCTTCAAGAGATGAAGGCGGGCGGCGTCCCGATCGCGATGCTCACAGCATACGATTTCACGTCGGCTCGCCTGCTGGATCAGGCAGGTGTGGATGTTCTCCTGGTCGGCGACTCGGCATCCAACGTCATGGCGGGGAACGAGACCACGCTCCCGATGACGCTCGACCATATGATCTACCACGCGCAGTGCGTGGTGAGTGCAATCGAGCGGGCGCTCGTCATCGTCGATCTTCCGTTTGGAACGTACCAGGGCAACTCCAAGGAAGCGCTGGTGTCTGCAATCCGCGTTATGAAGGAGGCGGGGGCGCACGGCGTCAAGTTGGAAGGGGGGCAGGCGGTCGCGTCCACGATCGACCGGATTGTGACGGCAGGCATTCCCGTCATGGGCCATCTCGGCCTGACGCCTCAGAGCATCTACAACTTCGGCTCCTATAAAGTGCGGGCGAAGGAAGAGCAGGAGGCCGAGCAGCTTCTCGAGGACGCCCAGAGCTTGCAGGATGCCGGCTGCTTTGCGCTCGTTTTGGAAAAAATCCCGGCCGGACTGGCCAAACGCGTGACCGACAGCATCGACATCCCGGTTATCGGCATCGGAGCAGGAAAGGGCACGGACGGGCAGGTCCTCGTCATGCACGACGCGCTCGGGCTCACTACCGACTTCAACCCGCGGTTCGTTCGACGGTATGCCCGTCTCGACGAAGAGATTAAGGGCGCAGTGGGACGGTACATCGAAGACGTCCGCAGCCGCGATTTCCCGAGCGAGGATGAGAGCTACTGACGCTGCGACCGCGTGATCGCCGGGCATGGATCCGGCGCGCATTTTCAAGATCCGCCATTTTGAACGACTGCATGTCTTCTTCTGATTCTTCCTCCGACCGCCCTCTTATCCTCATATGCAACGACGACGGCATTGACGCGCCGGGCATCCAGTCTCTGGCCACTGCGCTGGACGGATACGGTGAACTGTGCGTCGTGGCGCCGGAGCAAGAGCAAAGTGCGGTCGGCCACGCGATTACGGTCCGCGACCCGGTCCGGGCCCACTCCTACGAGTTTGACGTTCCATCCGGACCGATCCGAGCGTGGGCGGTGACCGGTACGCCGGCCGATTGCATCAAGCTTGCCACGCACCAGCTCCTGGATCGCCAGCCGGACCTGGTCGTCAGTGGCATTAATCGGGGACCAAATACGGCGGTCAACATCTTGTACTCCGGCACGGTCAGTGCGGCGACGGAGGCTGCGATTTTAGGGTTCGACGCGATCGCCGTCTCCCTTTGCTCCTTCACGCTTGAGGAATACGAAGTTGCAGGACGCTACGCCGAGAGAATCGTGGAGCAGGTGCTCGACGAAGGGTTGCCGCCCGGCGTGCTACTGAACGTGAATGTCCCTGCCAAGCCCATGGACGAAGTGAAGGGCATCCGCGTGACGCGGCAGGCCCGTTCCCGGTGGGAGGAGAGCTTTGAGGCGCGCGTCGACCCGTTTGACCGGCCTTACTACTGGATCGCCGGGAAATTCGTGAACCTCGACGATGGTGACGAGACCGACCTCCAGGCGATCGAAAACGACTACGTGTCTGTGACGCCGATTCAGTTCGACCTGACCGCCTACAATCACCTCGACGCGATTCGCGGGTGGAGGTGGAACGGGAGACAGGAATAGTGCGAAGTGCGAAGGGCGAAGTTTGAAGGGCGAAGGGCGGAGGGTGGACGGGGCCGCTTGGTTAGGGCCGATTGATTGATGTTGCTGGATATGGCCGCGTCGTTTACGCCTCCTGGTCTTTCGTCTGCGGTTGCGAGCCGTCCCCGTTCTTGGCCTTTTGGAAGAGGGAGCTGTCGTGAAGCCCACGTGCCTCGTCCAGGAAGAGCTGCCGGTGGGGGAAGGGGATTTCGATGCCGGCGTCGCGGAGCGCCTCCCGTACTTTTTCCGTGTATTCCCATCGCATTTTCACCTCTTCGCTGGGGTCGCGGATGTAGAACCGCAGGGCCATGGTTACCGCCGAGTCGCCCATTCCCGTGACCACGGCGGTCGGCTCCGGACGCGTCAGTACCCGATCGTCGCCCTCCAGTGTCGCGAGGACAGCCTCTCGTGCCTCCTGAGGGTACTCCTTGTAGGCGACGCCAAAGTCGATATCGATCCGCAGCGTGTTCTGCTTCGTGTGGTTCACGACCTGGGTCGTGATCATCTGCGTGTTCGGGAGAACCATCACTTCGTTTCGGAGGCTTCGAATCCGGGTCGATCGCAGCGTGATCTCATCGACCTGACCGTAGTGCTCCTGAACGACGATGTAGTCTCCGACCTTGAATGGCTTGTCGAGCAGGATCGTGACGCCGGCGATGAAGTTCTCCAGCGAGTCGCGCGCGGCAAAACCGACGGCGATACCCGCAATCGAGAGACCGGCGACGAGCGCCGTCACGTTCACCCCGAGCGAGCTGAGAACCATCGCAATGATGAACGTCAGCGCCACCACGCGAAACGATTTCTGCAGGAGGCCCTGTACGCCGGCTTCGATCCGGTTGCTGTGCCCGAGCAGGCGCTCCAGCATCCGGTCGACCAGCCGGTACAGCAGAAAGAGGATGACAAAGTAGAGCGCCGCCATGAAAAGGCTGGCGATCACTTTTCCGGCGACCTCCAGCGTGCTCTGATAGAGAAGTCCCTCAATGGCCTGCCAGTCGCCTGTACTGGCGTATCGGATGAGGTCCGTGATGAACTCGCCGAAGTCTCGCGCCATGGTCGCCGCCTGATCAGCGGCGTTTGGGGTTTCCTCCTGGCCCGACCCAGTCGCTCCATCGGACGTCGTGTCCTGCTGGGCACCGCGGAAGGGGCCGGCGAGGCCCCCGAGGAAATTCGGTACATTCGGGTCGAGCGCCGAGGCGCTGGACTCGGTGGCGGCTGTATCAGCGGCCGTCGTGTCGGAAGCTTGCGGCAACATAGGGCGAAGAACGAAGGTGGGAAGCCGGTAGTGCGAACGATCGTGGCTGCCGGAACGGAGAGCGTTCGAGCGCGAGGCGTTCGAGGGCTACGCGACGGCAGTTTCTGCATGATGTCGCGCGGCGTTCATCGTGTTCTGCAGGAGCATGGCCCGGGTCATGAGTCCGACGCCACCGGGCACCGGGGTAATCCACGACGCTTTTTCCCGGACGGCGTCAAAGTCGACGTCGCCGACCAGCCGGTAGCCTTTTTCTCTCGATGCATCATCCACGCGGTTGATGCCCACGTCAATCACAACAGCGCCCTGTTTCACCATATCTGCCGTAATAAAGTTCGCGCGACCGACAGCGGCGACCACGAGATCGGCCTCCTGTGTGTGAGCGGCGAGGTCACGCGTGCGGCTGTGGCAGACCGTGACCGTGGCGTTCGCATCCCGCTGCATGAGAAGGGCTGCGAGCGGCTTGCCGACGATGTTTGACCGCCCGACGATCACTGCTCTCATGCCCTCGGTTTCGATCTCCGATCGCCGTAGCATCTCCACGATTCCAAAGGGGGTCGCGGGGATGAAGGAAGGAGCGCCGATAAGAAGGCGTCCCAGGTTTTCCGGGTGAAAGCCGTCCACGTCCTTGGTCGGGTCGATCGCGTCGATGACGGAGCGATCGTCGATGTGGTCGGGAAGGGGCAGCTGGACGAGGATACCGTCGACGCCAGGGTCGTCGTTTAGGCGCTCCACGACGTCAAGGAGCTCCGCTTCGGTGATATTGTCGTCAAAGCGGAGCGTCTTCGAATCGATGCCTGCCTGGCGTGCATCGCGTTCTTTGCCGCGAACGTAGGCCTCGGATGCCGGGTTCGATCCAATCAGGACGACCCGGAGGCACGGCGGGCGGTGCCCCTTTTCTGTCCAGGCGTCCACTTCGTCGGTTACGTCGGCACGTACGGCCTCGGCGAGCTCTTTTCCATCCAGTATCTGTGCCACGGCGGGATTGAAGACCTGTGCAAGGGGAAGTAGAAGGATGCACGTGTATCATACGAAACGCGGGTCCGGCGTGAAACGGAATGGATCCGAAGAAACGCGAAAAGCGCGTCAGAAGCAGGTATGGGAGTGATCCAGGCCCGCTCGATGTCGTATTGACATTTCCGATGTTTTCTGCGGAACGGGCGTTGCTTGCGTCGGGCAAGACTGGATGGTCTCGATCTCGACCGATGACGCCCCCCCGCACCGAGGCTCGTAGAACCGGAACGTTGCGTCGCGAGCCCGGGTAGCAACGCGTCCGGAGCGTTCCGGCGACCCCCCGCTCGGTATTCCTCTTCATTTGCGTCCCCCCGTTTCCTCGATGCCCACCGCCGCTTCGCCTGCGCCGAACGCGCCGTCGTCCTGGTCCGATGTGCCGCTTCCGGCGCATCCGGCCGCCGTATTGAAGTTCGGGGGTTCCTCCGTCGGATCTCCGGCGTCCTTCTCGACGGTCGTCGACGTGGTATCCGATGCCGTGGCGGACGGCCCGATCGTGGTGGTTGCGTCCGCCCTGGCGCGCGTGACGCGCCAGCTATCGAGCGGGCTCGAAGCATTTACCACCCATCACCATGATCCCGGGGTGGTGGATGACCTTGTATCGACCCTTCGCGATCGGCATCTCGACCACGCGGCCGCTGCCCTCGGGCCGTCATTCCTCGACGCATACCGTCTGATGTTGGACGAGCACCTCTCGCGCCTACGCACGGTGTTCGACCGAGTGCGCAATGAGGGGTTTTCTCCGGCACTGCGAGATGCTGTCCTTGCAACGGGGGAGCAGATGTCGGTGCCCATTCTTACGCTTGCCCTGCGGGATGCTGGGCACGCGGCTCCGCACTGTGACGCGACGAAGCTGATGGTGACCGACGATGCCTTCGGCGGCGCCAACGTACATCTTCGCGACACGGCGGACCGGGTCCGCCGGTGGTACGCAGACCTCGGCACGTCCGACGTCCCGGTGGTGGCTGGATTCATCGGGGCAACGCGTAGTGGCACGGTTACGACGCTCGGCTTCGAGGGGAGCGACTATTCCGCCGCTCTTTTCACCGCTATGCTCGGTGCCGGGTCCCTGACCCGGTTTACGGATGTCGACGGCCTCTACACGGCAGATCCGAACACCGACGAGAACGCCGAACGCCTGGATCGGATCGACATGGAAGAAGCATACGCTCGAACCGAATCCGGTGCCCTCGGCATGCATCCGAAGACGCTCCGTCCCCTCGTTCATGCCGGCATCCCGATGCAGGTACGTTCGATCCTTGACCCGTCTGTGCCCGGGACCTGCATCCTGCCGTCCGGCGCCGACGTAACCGACCTCATTCCCCGTGTACCGGACGCGGCATGACACCGGCGCGCCCGTGCCACTCCCCGCCCTTTCCCACACGTTCGACCTTCTCCGCATATGTCCATCCCCTCCTTTAACGTCGGCATTCTCGGTGCAACGGGTGCCGTCGGTCAGACCTTCATTCGGCTTCTGGACGATCATCCCTGGTTTACCGTCACGGCACTGGCTGCCTCCGAACGGTCGGCGGGCAAGGCCTATCGCGACGCCGCCAACTGGCTGAGCGGAAAACCGATGCCGGAGTCGGTGGCCGATATTGAGGTGGTGCCGACCGAGCCGTCCGAGATGGACTGCGACTTTGTGTTTTCCGGCTTGAGTTCGTCGGTGGCCGGGGAGATCGAGAAGGCGTTCGCGGAGGCGGGCTTTCCCGTCATTTCGAATGCCAAAAACTACCGCATGCAGGAGGATGTGCCCCTCCTGATTCCCGAAGTCAACGCGGATCACGCCGGTCTCGTCGAGACGCAGGACTGGGGCTCAGACGGCTTTATTGTCACCAACCCGAACTGCTCGACGGTCGGTCTCGTGTGCGCCCTTCGTCCGCTGGTCGACGGCTTCGGCGTGGATCGGGTACAGGTCACGATGCTTCAAGCGCTGTCCGGGGCGGGATACCCCGGTGTGGCGTCCCTCGATGCACTCGGCAACGTGATCCCATATATCGGAGGGGAGGAGGAGAAACTGGCGACCGAGCCGCGCAAAATTCTGGGAACGCTGGACGACGGCGCCATTCGACCCGCGGATATGGTTGTTAGCGCTCAGTGCAACCGCGTCCCGGTACGCGAAGGGCACATGGCGTGCATCTCGGTGGCGTGTCAGGAGCCGGTGAGCGTGGCTGATGTCGTCGACGCGCTGGAGTCCTATCGGTCGCCGCTCACGTCGGAGACCCTGCCGAGCGTTCCCGACGCGTTCCTCCGCGTCATGTCGGAGGTGGACGCTCCTCAGCCGCTCCGTCACGTCAAGAACGGCAACGGGATGACGGTGTCGATCGGTCGCATTCAGGCGTGCCCCGTGAACCATGTCAAGTTCGTGGCGCTATCACACAACACGATTCGAGGAGCAGCCGGGGGAGCCATCCTGAACGCCGAACTGCTGGCCCGAGACGGATACCTCGCGCGGTCTTCGGCCGAATCTGCGGCGGCGTAGACGCATCACGGTAGCCGGATGAGCCGACAGCGTTATTTTTCTGAATGACCCCATACGTACTCATGGCGCATCCCGATGTACGCAAGGCCCTGAAACGAGATCAGGACACCGTAACGGGTCTATGGATGGATTTCCTGAAGGAGCAGTCGGAAAATGACAACCGACTTCGTGTATCTGACGACGCCCGCGAGCGCTGGGAGAATGACTTCGGCGCGTGGCTGGAGGATGAAACGCGACGGATCTACGTTGCCGAACGGGGGGGCGAAGTCGTCGGGTTTGCGACCGCGCATCGAACGGCGCCACCGCCGATTTACGAAACCAACGGGGAGGTCTACCTCGACGAGATCTACGTCGCCCCGGACCACCGGCGCGATGGATACGGTGCACAACTCGTGGAGGCCGTCGTTGCCTGGAGCGACCGGGTACGTGCCGAGCGGATCCGCTTGAGTGTGCTGGAGCAGAACGCCGCAGCCCAGGCCTTCTGGGCCTCGCAGGATGCGGTTTCGTTCTCAACGACATACACGATTGAGCGTCAACCCGTGGAGGAGGCTAGGGATGACGAAGGAACGAAAAAGATCGGCTTTCGCTAGGAACCGGTATGGAAAGAGGGCGTTTTGCCACATCCTGAAACCGGGAGGCGTACGTGAGTACGTCGGATGTGGATACCGGGTGTCATCCGTTCTCCATTCCCGCGACACAGGCTTGACATCGGATTGCGGATTTGGTAGCGTTCAGATCCGTCACCAGCGGGTGTAGCTCAGTGGCTAGAGCATCTGCTTGCCATGCAGAAGGTCGTGAGTTCGAATCTCATCACCCGCTCCGATCCTCCCCGGTGTCAGATGATGAGGACGGGTCTTTGACAATGTGGAACGGATCGTGCGGGACGGCGATTACGCCGGAGTCGCAGTACACCGATGCGGGTGTAGCTCAGTGGCTAGAGCATCTGCTTGCCATGCAGAAGGTCGTGAGTTCGAATCTCATCACCCGCTCCACGTCCCCGAGGCGGCGAAGGAAACTCTCCTTCGTCGCCTTTTTTGCGTTTCGGGCGCATCCTTCCGCATTCACGCGCATCCGCCGTTGACGATGGCCTCCTGCTGTCAATTCGGCGGAGACTGACGCCGCCCATCTGATTGAAGGAGACGTCATCCGTCGCACCTCAAGGTGGGCGCCATTCGTGCTGTTGAAACGACCGGCCATGCATCGTATGATTTAGGATGAGATTGTATGCGCCAATGGATGATGCGCTCTGCCACCACCGCCAGCAGTTTCTCCAACCCGTACCGCGTGTGGCGTACGACTTCCAATAGGGGTTGAAATACGTCCCAGCGTCGCACCGGTGGGTGAACGCGAGCAAAGGTCTCGGTTCGTCGGGTCCCCGTTCGTCGACATCATCGTATGTCGAAATTGCCTTCGCGTCCCCCGAGCAGTTGCGCCTACATCAATACGTGATCTTCATTTAGATGAGCAAGGATCGGCCTGCTGCACCTGTGTTGCCAACAATGGATGACACAGAAAACGGTGCATTATTGCGCGACATTATTCTCGCGACGGCGCGCCTGCTCCGCGGTGGCGATCTTGATGACTCAGTCCGTCGCGCTCTCGAAATCTTCGGTCAGGCCGTCGACGCGGAAGAGGCGGCGATCGTTGAATACGTTCCGTCGCGAGCGAGGGCAGCGGTAGCCACGGACGGGGCCGCCACGGACGGGGTGGTCGATCATTCCGACGACGCGGCCACGGACGAGGATGCAGAGATCCTGTTTGAATGGACGGGTGGAGCCGGGCCGGCACCGGACGGAGAGGCCACCCTGACGTTGCCGATTGTGATCGGCGACCGCATGTGGGGAGGTCTACGACTCCGCACGGCGCCCCCCCGAGCGGCGTGGATGCGTCGGCGAATCGGCATCCTGCAGCTGATGGCCCGCAATTTCGGTGAAGCGATCCGCCGGAGCCGTTCGCGTACAATGACCGACACGTCGCTTCCGGATGTTGTGTCACAGGTGGTTGAACATGCCGCCGGAGCCGGTCAATTGCAGGGTGGCGTGGCCGTGGTTGACCCGGAGGGCTGTGTGCTGTACCAGAACGACACCCTTGTCGACATCTGTGGCTGGACGCGCGTCGGGTTGAACCGGAACGGCGGACTCATTCCGCATGTCCGGCCTGTCGAGCGTCGTGGGACCGTCCGCAAGGCGCTGCACGACGGGTTGGACGAGAAGGTGGAGGTAACGGTCGGATCCGTGGATCCGGTGACCCTGCGTCTCCGGCTGACGCCAATCCGCGACGAAAACGATCAGCCGGTGTGCTCCGTCTGTTGGTTTCAGAGCACGACGGCCAACGTATCGACTCTCTCCAACGAACAGCAGACGCTCCGTCTTCGTCGCCGCGTTCGCGCTGAGCGAGCACTCGTGGAAGCCTCCCAGTTACTGGTTTCGTCCGATGCCTGCGACTTCGACGAGTTGCTGGACATTGTCGGGCAGGCCACCGGGGCGCGCTATGCCTATCTCGTCATTATCACGCCGGACGATGTCGTCGGCTTTCCGCAGGAAGGATCGCTTGCCGAGGTCACGCGCCAGCCCATCCATCTCGATACGTACCGTCAGCACGAGTGGTTTTCGTCCCCGGAGGTGGCAGAGGAGCGGGACATCGAAGACGACGGTGGGCCGACCTTTGCTGTTCCAATCCTGTCGGCAGACGATCAGCTTTTCGGCTACCTGGGGATCGAATATGAGATCGGGTCCGCTCCGTATCGAGATGAGGACGCTCGCGTCCTTTCTGTCCTGGGGGACATGCTCTGCACCTACCTCCGGCGCCAGTTGTCGGAAGAGGCGCTGCGCCGCAGTGAACAGCGGTACCGGTACTTCGTCGACACCATCGCGGAAGCCATCTGGCGCATCGATCTGAAGCGACCCATTCCGGGGGACGCGTCCGTGCAGACGCAGGTCGATCACGTTCTGGAGTACGGCGTTGTGAGCGAGGCAAACGCGGCACTCGCCCGGCTTTTCGGGGTGTCTGACGCCTCCGATTTGATCGGTATCCCGGTATCCCGTTTCATCGAGGGCCTGAATCGAGAGTTTCTTTTCGAGCTGGTCGAGGAGGGATTTGAGCTCCGGCAGCACGAGTATATCGTTTCGCTCGACGATCGACCGTCGCGCTATTTCGTGGTCAACACGGTCGGCGTCGACGACGGCAATGGGATTGAAGGCATCTGGGGAAGCGGTACGGAAGTAACCGACCGGGTGGTGCTTGAGCGTCGCATGGTGGAAGCGCTGGAACGTCAGCAGCAGCGGTTTGGCCACGACCTGCACGACCGCGTCAGCCAGCAACTGGCCGGCACGAGAATGCTCGCGCAGAACCTGGCGGCCCGGTATTTCGACGAGGACCCACAGGGGCAGCGAGAGGTCGGAAAGATCATCGATTACGTACAGGAGGCCGCGCAGCACGTGTCTGACCTGCAGCGCGGTGTGATGCCCGTGCAGGTCGACCGAGACGGACTCGCGCAGGCGCTTCGCGAACTGACGAGTCGCCTCGAGCGCTTCCCGGACGTGACATGCACGTACGTCCACGACGGCGAAACGGACGTGGACGATCATGAAGTCAAGTTACAGCTCTACCGTATCGCGCAGGAGGCGGCGCGCAACGCGCTGTCGCATGCCGATCCGTCCTCCCTACACGTCGAGTTGCGCGGGGACGATACGTCCATCGTGCTCCAGGTGGAGGACGACGGGCACGGGTTTGACCCCGGTGACATCCGGGACGAAAGCACCTCCACACTCGGATTACACAGTATGCGGTACCGGGCGCACACGGTGGGTGCGGATCTGGACATCGACTCGGCCGAAGGAGACGGCACCCGGATCCGCGTCACGCTCCCGCGCACGATTCTGGAGCGTCGTCGCGGGTGATGGTATCGCGGTTGCTCCGCTTTCGGCATTTCGTGGCGCCGGCGCACGTTCTCATGCGCGGACCCGGACCCGCGAATCCACCAGCACGAACGGGCGTGTGTACCCCTCAACTGGCGCAGGTTTCAAATGTCCTCGCTGCTCGGTATCTTCACAGGCGACGGTCGATCCGGATGAGGGTCATAGCTCCTTCGGCGCAGGATCATCGTTTTCGGATCAAGTTGCGCCATCTGTGATCCCGGCAGCCCGTCCTGCGTCATCCAAAAGATGAGTGTGGCGCATGGCGGATTCACGTTGTTGTAGACAGTTGACATCCGATCATCCAGATGTTGTCTCCTTTCGAGTGATTGCTTGTGCGCCTCGAAAGGACGTGTACTGTGGTGGGTCGGACACACGCGGGCGATGCCCGAGCCGGCAACGCGAGCGGCATCGTCCTGCACTCTTTCCCGAGACCGAAGCATAACGCACCGACCACTCATGGCCAACTCTACCAGCAAGCGCGCTAGCGACCACATTCGTGTCTTTATCGTCGATGATCACCCGGCAATCCGGGAGGCGGTTGCCGATACGATCGACGGCACCATGGATCTTGAGATCTGCGGTCAGGCCAGCTCGTCGGATGAAGCCTTTCGCATGATCGAAGACCTGGAGCCCGATGTCGCTATTGTCGATATTTCTTTAAATGATGCACACGGGTTGGATCTCGTGCAGAACGTCCGGGCGCAGTACCCGGACGTGAAGATGATCGTTTTCTCAATGTACGATGAGAATGTGTACGCCGAACGCGCCATCCGTGCCGGGGCGTCCGGGTACCTAATGAAGAGCGAACCGACAAAGAGCGTGATCGAGGCGATCCGTAGCGTTCATCGGGGCGAGGTATACCTCAGCCGGAAGATGGCCTCGCGCATCCTCAACAAAGTGGCGATGGGCCGTTCTTCCGAACCGAGTTTTGCGATCGATGAGCTCACGGACCGGGAGATGGCGGTCTTCCAGATGCTCGGCCAGGGCTACAGCGTGCAGGACATTCAGGATCGCCTTAGTCTGAGCCGGAAGACGATCGAGACGTATCGTCGCCGAGCGAAAGAAAAGCTCGGCTTCGACACGGTGTCCGAGTTGCTCCAGTACGCCGTTCAGTGGACGTACGGACAGGGCACCCACGGACGGGACGCCGACGTACCCACTCCGAAGCCGCCGGCATCGAACTGATCCATCGGCATCGTGCGAGCATCATCCCGCGATGCGCCACCCCCAGCGGTGCTCAAGCCACAGGCTCATCCTCATGCAAGGGTGAGCCTGTTGGGTTCGGGGCATCGCGGCCTCATGGGCGTGTCGCCCGCGCAGAGATCGTGATGCATGATCGAATGACACCAGTGCACGGTCCAGGCGTGCGTCTGTGGAGCGCCCAAGGTCCGTCTTCCGCCATAGGTACGGTTGACCGGGGATGCGCCCGATCTACACAGTGGGTTGGGTGAGAACTTATGCGGTGCGAAAACAGGGAAAAGATACATTTCTCGACGCCGAGACCGGGCACCGTTCGTGTGCACCCCTACCCCCCCCCTCTTTCTGCACGCTGAGCGCCTGCGTGTCGAGCCCCGGCTCTGCTCCCCTTCTGAGATGACGGGTAGAAACGACACGAACTCATTTCGCGGGTCGGCACCGGCTCACCGGATGTCGATCTGCACTCACAGGCGACGATAAACGAATGAATGAGACTTTCGAGGCGCAACCGACGCGGATTCGCCGCAGCCGATCCAATAGCGCATCCAGTGAACGCACGCGGGTCTTTGTGATCGACGATCACCCGGCGATTCGCGAAGCACTCGCGACGACGATCAACAGCAAGGTCGATATGCGCATGGTGGGAGAGAGCGGGTCGGCCAAGCAGGCGCTGCGCCAAATCGAGCGGAATGTGCCCGACGTCGTCATCGTCGATATTTCCCTGGACGACGCGCACGGTCTTGATCTCGTCGAAGAAATCCGCAACCGGTTCCCGTCCGTTCGAATCATCGTGTTCTCGATGTACGACGAGAGTGTATACGCCGAACGGGCGATTCGTGCGGGGGCGTCCGGCTACATCATGAAGAGCGAGCCGACGCAACACGTGGTCTCGGCGGTGCAGGCGGTGAGCGAGGGCGAGGTGTATTTGAGCCGACGGATGTCCTCTCGCATCCTGAGCAAAGTGATCCGCCAGCAGGATTACCAGCTGGGGTCGGCGACGGAGAAGCTCACCGACCGCGAGATGACGGTTTTTCAGAAGCTCGGTGAGGGTCACAGCGTCCGCGAGATTGCTGCCCAGCTCGATCTCAGCCGAAAAACCATTGAGACCTATCGGCGGCGTGCGAAGGAGAAGCTCGGCTTTGAGACCGTGGCAGAGCTGCTGCAGTATGCCGTGCAGTGGGCCTATGGCCGAGAAGAGGGGGGAAGTACGAAGGAGGGCAATTCAAATGGTCAGGATTCAGCCGGCCATTCCGCCGACTGATTTGCGGAGTGCACGGTTTAATAGACACGCGGGGCTCCGGTCGGGAGCCTCGTTTGATATGCCGAATGTTCTCCATCGGTCGAGGCGCGGTCGTGCCTGTCTCCCCGGTCGGCCGCAGAAACGTACGGTACCGATGTCCGCGTCGTGTTGGCGCTGGCGCACATTTCCAACCGTACGTCCCCCGACTTTTGGCGCAAACGGTTCTGGGAAAAGAGCTACCAGCGCGCGAAATCTCTGTGCCATAAGCCTGCTTTCCTTGCGCTACTACTGTACCGTGTGCGACGCTGGGACGCCGTAGTCTTACCCCACGCTGATCGTTCACGCATTTCCTATCACTCCGTCGATACATGCCGTCCATATCGTACGATATTTTAAGCCGTTCCGGTGAAGCGGGTGTCATGCAGGGCGATGGGGGACCCGAATCGTCCACCGCTCTGCGACCGGGTCGGGTCGGCCTCGTCCACGACTGGCTGCCGGTGTATGCCGGGGCCGAGCGTGTGCTCGAGCAGATGATCATGGCGTATCCGGCAGCCGATCTCTACAGCCTGATCGACTTTGTCCCGGAGGCACAGCGGGACTTTCTTCAGGGAAAACCGGTCGAGACCTCGTTCATTCAGCGGCTGCCGTTTTCGCAAACGAAGTACCGATACTATCTGCCGCTCGCGCCAATAGCGATCGAGCAGTTCGACCTGTCGGAGTACGACGTCGTGGTGTCGTCCAGTTACGCCGTGGCGAAGGGACTGCTGACCCGCGCCGATCAGCTACACGTCAGCTACGTGCACAGCCCCATGCGCTATGCCTGGGATCTTCACCACGACTACCTGCAGCAGAGCGGTCTGACCAGCGGCCCCCGAAGCATGCTGGCTCGGGCCGTCCTCCACTACATGCGCATCTACGACGCCATCGCAGCGGACCGCGTGGACGTGTTCATCGCCAACTCGCAGCACGTGGCACGGCGGATCTGGAAGACGTACCGGCGACGCGCGCAGGTGATTTATCCCCCCGTCGATGTCGATCGGTTCAAGCTGCAGACGGAGAAGGAAGACTTCTACCTGACGATGTCCCGGCTCGTACCCTACAAGCGCATCGACCTCATTGTGGAAGCGTTCACGGCGATGCCGGACAAAGAGCTGGTGGTTATCGGGGACGGACCGGAGATGCGGAAGATCGAAAAGCTCGCGGGGCCCAACGTGACGCTCCTCGGATATCAGCCGGACGAAGCTGTCGAATACTACATGCAGGCGGCACGAGCGTTCGTCTTTGCCGCGGAGGAGGACTTCGGGATCGTCCCGGTCGAGGCTCAGGCGTGTGGTACGCCCGTGATCGCCTACGGAAAAGGCGGAGCGCTGGAAACGATCATCCCCGGAAGTACGGGGGTGTTCTTCCAGGAGCAAGACGTGGCGCATCTGAAAAACGCAATCGACGACTTTGAGGCGGTCGAGGATCGACTCCACCCGGAGAAGATTCGCGAAAACGCTGAGCGATTCGCCCCGGAGGTGTTCCGGAGCACGTTCACGCGGGCCGTCAACCACGCCTACGCAGAGTTTATCGACGATCACTTCGTGTCGAACCAGCACGTGCTTCGCACCGCAACGCCTGAGGTCGTCGGCTAATCTGATACTGCGTCGTTACGCCCCGCCCCGCGCCTCTCTCTCTCTCCTGGTCTGCATCCAACCGAATCCCGTGGCCGCTACTCTCCAGCATGACTCGATGCTCAGGCACCCCTCGCAGGAATTGACGATGGTGTCCCGGTCAGACGTTGCAAGCGCCTCCGCGCGGTGCCTCGAGGCAGTTGACGCCCGACGCGCGCGGCTGATGACGTTGTTAGCCCTCGTGGCGACCGATCTCGTAGGGTTCACGTCCGTGCTTGGTCTTCTGGACTTGCTCGCGTATGCATTCGCACCCGCGTACGCCACATCCGTCTGGTCGGCTGGCTTGCTGATTCCGGTCATTCTCGCTGCGTTCGTCTTTCTCGGCCTGTACCAGCACACGCGGATGCACCCGGCCGATGAGATGCGTCTCGCCAGTCAGGTGACGCTGACCATTGGTGTGACCGCGGCGATGGCGGCATACATCGGAGACGGCGATCCCGCGGTGGCGACGACGATCGGTGCGGCGGGCCTTCTCGGCGCGATCGTGGTGCCGCTATGCCGGGGCTTCGTGCGCGTCGTCTGCGCCCGGGCCGACTGGTGGGGGCAGACGGTCGCCGTCATCGGCCAAACCGACCAGGCGCTTGCTGTGGTCGACACGCTCCGCCGCTGGCCGGAGATCGGCCTACGCCCGGTTGCGCTTTTGACAGACCGACCGGTCGACGTGCCGATCTGGAGCGGACCGAGTGGGATGGCGCTCCACGTAGCCGCCAACCACAATATTTCATGCGCCATCGTTGTCGAACCCGACCTGGACGCCGAGGCGCACGACCACCTCGTGGCTCGCTACAGCAAGTTTTTCGATAACGTCCTCGTCGTTCCCGACGTGAAGAAGGGGGCCGCCGCACTGTGGCGCACCGGACGGACGCATCAGGGGCTCGTCGGCTACGGCGTCAGCCACTACGAACTGCAGTTGGGGGCGCGATTCGCTAAGCGGGTCGGCGACGTGGTTGGTGCCTTGCTTCTGACGATCGCGACGCTACCGCTCCTGCTCACCATCGCCGCGCTGATCAAGCTGGACTCTCGCGGTCCGGTCTTTTTCAGTCAGAGCCGGATGGGGCGCCAGGGTCGCTGTTTCCCGGTTTTGAAGTTTCGGACGATGCATGTGAACGCGGATGCGCTGCTGGCCGATTTGCTCGAGCGCGATGAGGATCTCCGCCGGGAATACGAGCAGTACCACAAGCTCCGCGACGATCCGCGCGTCACGCGGATCGGGCGACTACTTCGGCGCTACAGCCTGGATGAGTTGCCCCAGTTGCTGAATGTGATCGCCGGACACATGAGCCTGGTTGGGCCCCGCGCGTACATGCCGCGCGAACTCCCCAAAATGAACAATCTCGCGAGCATCGTGCTGCAGACCCCACCCGGCATCACCGGGTTGTGGCAGGTCTCCGGGCGAAACGCGCTCAGCTTCGAGCGTCGGGTCGATCTCGACGTGCATTACTTCAAGAACTGGTCGCCGTGGCTGGATCTGTACCTCCTGATTCGCACCGTCCCCGTGGTTTTATCCGGGGAGGGAGCTTCATGACCGCTCCGGTCCTGTGGGCCGTCCTTCGCGGCGGACCCCGCACCGTTTGCGACGCACCGGTTTCCGGTGCGCCCCGTGTAGAGTAACCCCCCATTCCAATGAGTGAACGCAACGATTTACCCCGTCTCGTTTCCGGCGACGTCCGCAGTCCGGTTCGCCATCAGCCCCCGAATTCCGCAAAGGGTTCTGTCGATGGCCCACAAGCGTCAAAGGAGAAGGATGTCGCCGGGATCGATGTCGGCGAGATTCTGGATATCCTTCGTCGTGGCAAGTGGATTATCGCGGGAACGGCGCTTCTGATTACCGCTCTTGTGGGCGCCTACACGTACACATTGGATCCGATTTACGAGGCACGCAGCATTGTTCGCATCGACATGGGCACACAGTCGGTCGGGATGGCGGCGATCGGACAGGAACGCGATCTGGCGAGCGAGGTCGGCGTGCTCGAATATTCCGCCGAACTGTCGAACCGCGTCATCGACGAGCTGCGCAAGACGGAGGATGCTCTCGGCGAGAAAGGCAAGTTTCCCCTCCTGTACATGGAGGACGGTCGGCCACGCAAGACGCACGAGGTGATGGCATCCCTGGCAGGTGCTGTCTCGTTCCAGCCCATGCCGAGCCAGAGCATGATCCAGTTGACGATGGAAAGCAAGGTCCCGGAGGAGGCATCCACGGTTGCGAACATTTACATGAAGGAGTATGAAGCCTTCAGCCGCGAAAAGGCCCGTGCGAGCGTGGCTGCAGCGCGTGAGTTTCTGGAGGACCAGGCCGACAAGCGACGGGATGAAATACGACGGCTCGAGGCACAGTGGGAGGCGTTCGCGAAGAGCAACCAGGTGGTCACGCAGGGGATGGCCGGGGAGCGCCTCGTTGCCGAGTACACGGAGCTCTCGGCTCGTCGCGACGCGCTCGGATTCGAGCTGGAGCAGGAACGAGAGGCGCTCCGGCTCCTGCGCGACCAGCTGGCACAGTTCGAGCCCGGCCTGCGCGAAAGCGTTCAGCAAGAGCAGGCGGCAAGTGGATTGCGGAGCGAGATCCGGGTGCTGGAAGAGCGGATCGGTACCATGAAGGCCGAGGCAGCCCAGTACTACGTCGCCCATGACGGACTCGAAGGAGACCGGGATCGGATCAGCCGGGAATTTCCTGAGCTCGCCGAAATCCTGACGCGGATTGACGGGCTTGAGAAGCGAAAGAAAGACCTTACGAATCAGCTGGTGGCCGAAGCATCTCAGATGACCGGCCTGGCCGCACCAACGGAGGCTGGAGACGAGGACGGCGCTGTCGCCGGGGGAGGCGCTCTCGGGCGCATTGCGACGCTCCGCAGCCGGATCACCGAACAGGAAATCCAGATCGGGCAGCTAGAGGCGCAGATCAGCGGACTTGACAAAACGATTGAAAGCTACGAGCCGCGACTGAGCCGGATTCCGCAGCAAACGATCCAGCGCGAGGCACTGGACCGGAAGCTGACGCAGGCCGAGGCCTTCTATCAGTCGATCACGTCCGAGCTACAACGAACGATCATTGCGGAAGAGTCCGAGCTGGGGTACGTCGAAACTGTCCGACGGGCGTTCGTCCCGGCGTTTCCGGTCCGGCCGAACGTGCAGCAGAATCTCATCCTGGGCCTGTTCCTCGGTATCGGGATCGGTGTGGGACTGGCATTCCTCCGGGAAGCGTCTCAGGCACGGATTCAGCGGCCTGACGACCTCGTTCGACACGGGTACCACGTGATGGGCGTCGTTCCGGATATGGGGGACGAGATCGCCGAGGAGTTCCGTGGTCAGCTTACCGTCAATGTGGAAGGACACACGCTGTCCACGCGACTGTTGCCCCTGCTTAGTCCGTGGTCCTCGGTTACGGAAAACTATCGCCTGATCCGAACGAATCTGCAGTACGCGAACAACGGGGAGACCTACGGGAAGGCACCGAAGACGATCGTCGTGACGAGCCCGGAGCCGGGCGACGGGAAAACGACCACGGCCGTCAACCTTGCACTTACGTTTGTGCTCGGCGGAAAGCGCGTGCTTTTGATCGACGCCGACATGCGTCGTCCGAGCGCCTACAAGCTGCTGGGGATGGAACGTGGTCCCGGGCTTGCGGAAATGCTGCGAGGGGAGGAGCAAGGGCAGATCGTCCGACGGACCTATGTGGACGGGTTGTACTTTGTCCCCGCGGGAACGACAGACGACCCTCCGACTGAGGCCCTCGACTCCGAGCGGTTGGATAAGCTCCTTGAACTCGGAAGGAGTCGATGCGACGTCGTCATCATCGACACGCCGCCGGTCCTGGCTGCGAGCGATCCGCTTGTCCTCGCGCCACGTGCCGACGCTACCCTGGTTGTCACGTCAGCGGACCAGACGAACATGAACGCCCTCGATCTCACGCGAGACATGCTTGAGGGCGTCGGCGTGCCTGTCACCGGGGTCATTTTCAATCGCTTCAATGCTGCCAAAGCAAAGTCGTCTACCTACCGCTACGGATACTATGATTACCAGGAGTACCGAATGGTATCGTAGCGGGCATCTCCTGGCAACGGTTCGGCACCCACTTCCGGGGTGGTGGCTGACGGCCGGTTCGCCGGTACCGAGCCGACTCCGCGACTCGACACCGTGCGAACCCGCAGGAACCGAAGCATCGGCGCTCGTTCACGTCTGGGCCGTGCCTTGGATAGGGTGTCGAGGGCAACGGGCAGCGATGCGTCGGATGTTGTCGGATGCCGAGCGTGCACGGGCTGACAGATTCCGCCGAGACGCCGACCGTGCGCGGTATACCGTGGGCCGCAGTCTCCTGCGGATAGTGGCCGGTATGAAGATCGGCGCTTCGCCGCGGGACGTGCACCTGGAGTTGGCAGAGCGAGGCAAGCCGTTCGTCCCCGAAGCAGGAGCAGACTGGGGCATAAACATCTCCCACTCGGGAGGATGGGTGGTCTGTGCGGCCGGTCCGTGTGAAGCGATCGGTGTGGACGTGGAGGCGATGACGCCCGTCGATGTGCACGCCCTCGCGTCCGCTGCCTTCTCCCGATGGGAGCGTGCGGTTCTGGCACAAGCTCGCGTCGAGGAGCAGCACAAGATGTTCTTCACGATCTGGTCGATGAAGGAGGCCGTGATCAAAGCCGACGGAGCAGGCGTTGCATTCGGCCTCGATCGATTCGATGTCGAGTTCCGCCCGGGGTACCGAGCGGCCGTTCGTCGGGTGGAGGGAGACAACGCTTCTCGCTGGCACATCGACACGTGCATGCTCGACCCGTCCCACGCAGCCGCTGTGGCCTGGCGACACGCGCGGAGCTTCGATGTCCGCTGGCACCGGTTCCTTCCGGTGGGACTCAGAGATGCAGCGGGCGCGCGGATTGTTGAAGAAGCCCTACCGGTGAGGGCCGCAACAGCGCCTTGATCATCGCGCGACCGTCACGCGTTGCGTCTTGCGGAACGAGGTGCCGGTAGCGACGACGATGTACGTACCCGGGCTGAGGTCACGGCCCTGAATCGTGATCTTGGCCGGCTGCCCGGGTGTTGCCGTACCGCGATAGAGCTGTGCCACATGCCGACCGAGGATGTCGTAGAGCCGGACATTCACGTTTTGCGGGTCCGGAACGGTCAGCTCAAGGATCGATGTACCGGTGACGGGGTGCGGCCGTGCCGATTGGAGCGCGGCCCTACCGGTGTTAATCCGCGCGGTAATCGGCGGGGAGAGGGTCGACGCGCCATCGACGTCCACCTGGCGGAGTCGGAACGAGTAGTCGCCCGGGGACAGGTCGGATGTGGTAAAGCTGTACGATTGCGGGGTCTGCGTCGTGCCGTTTCCTTCGACGAATCCCAACTCTCTCCACGTTTCGGCTTCCGGCCCGCGTTGAAAGACGTAGAACCCTGCGTTATCGGTTTCGCTGGCGGTTTCCCATTCAAGAACAACCCTGCGTGCATCGACCCTCGCACGCCAGCCCACGAGTTCGACCGGCAGGACGGTGACGGAGATGTCTTCGATTGTGTAGACGCCGTTTCGCTGATAGACCGGCTCGTCCACACAGAGTGGGTCGTTGTTGGAGCAGGATGCGAAGGTCGGCGTGAGAACGTAGATATCTCCGCTGGCTGCCTGGCCCCAGAAAACGAGCGCGTCTCCTTCTTCGTAGCCCGGAGCGCCGGACTGAGGGTCGGCTTCGGCCAGGGGAAAAGACTCGTTGGACTGCGGGTTCAGCGTCGTCTGGCCTGTACACGTCTCCTCGTCTGGCGTGAGCGCCACGACGGGATCCCCGGCCTGAAAGGCGCTCGCGTTGATCGCCGAGCTGGACGCGGCGGCCTGCAGCACGACCGTCGCGTTATTGATGCTGGTCTGGCAGGGGCCGGGGAGGTTCGTCTGCGCCCAGGTCGGACTGATGGTGAAAAGAAGCAGGGTCGCAGCTACAATCGCGCTGGGGGAAGAAGTCATGGTGCGTCGGGGGGGAACGGGTCGTGCAGGAGATCGCGAGTCCTCGCACAGGATGCGCGAAGGGGGGAGACGCAAACGGACACCGCCGCTACAACCGAGCGACGATGTCCGAATGAGCCTCTCGAAATAAATCGCGGATGAGGGGTTGTTACCGGACCACGACCATCTTCTTATTGATGGTCTTCCCACCGGCGTGCATCCGGTAGAAGTACGGCCCACTGCTGAGGCGAGACGCATCGAACGAGACCTTATGCGATCCGGCCGGCATCGTCTGGTCCACCAGCGTCGAAACGCGGCGACCGAGCAGGTCATAGACCTCGATCTGTACGCGCTGCTGCTCGGGTAGCACGTACTCGATCGTCGTAGCCGAGCGAACCGGATTCGGGTAGTTATCCCGCAGCGTTAGCGTCAGTTCGCCGACATCTGCGCGGGTTGTGAGGAAGGCATCCGGCGTGTACGCAAGGTCGGTGGTTGTCCCGCCCTTGAGTGCATTCCGGGTGTTCGATACCGAGATGGAGGACTGATCCGCTCGAGATGGGATGCGGAGGGACAGTTGCTGTCCCTGTGTAGCGCCATCGACCGTTGTGGTCTGGGGGTCATCGCCCCAGACGCGGACCAGTGCCTTCTCGTTGCGCACGGTGCCCGTGCCGACCCGCACGCCGCCGGACGTTTCAGCGATCATCGTTGTGCCGTCGTCGAGCCCGGGGGTTTCGACGACAATGGAGGCCGAGGTGGCCACACCTCGCGTGTTCTCAGACGTTTGGGCTCCGCCTGACGTGGTTTGCAGGGCCGTCTGGGCCGACGTCGGGTAGACCAGTTCAGCATCGGAAGACACGTACACCTGATAGCCCTGTCCGGGGTGCACCTGTCCGGATCCGTTGTCGAGGGTATTGATCGACTCGTCCGGGATGTAGGCATTCCCTGCCGCGTCCTTCACGATCATAAGATCGTTTCCGAGGGAGGCGAAGGCCTCTTCCGCGGACATGGACGAGGACGGCCAGAAGGCGACGAGATTCCATCCCTGTTCGACGGGGATGGG
>NZ_DAXETW010000026.1:0-23398 GCF_051155795.1 Longibacter sp. | reverse complement strand
ATGGGCTCGTTGTGTTTGTCCGCTGCCTACACCGACGCGAGATCTATCGTTATTTTCCATAGGTTCGCTGGCTGTATACGTCAAACGTATGCAGCACAACACGCGCTACACCGGACGGTTGAGGTGCGCCCGAGAAGTTGAACCACCCGGTTGGCTAGGATGAAGTTGGGCCGTAGCGGCCGTATTTTCTACTAAACAAAACCAACCAAGCCACTATGAGCAAGACGTACAGCCCCGAATTCAAACTCCAAGTTGTCCTTGAGGCGCTTCAGTCCGATCGAACCGACGCGGAGATTGCTCGCGCGTACGACGTGCACCCCGTGACGCTCTCCAACTGGAGAAAGAAGCTCAAGGACAACGGCGCGAAGGCCTTCGATGGAGACAACGAGCTGAAGGAGAAAGAGAAAAAGATCGCCAACCTCGAACGCATGGTCGGCCAAAAAGAGGTCGAAATCGCTTTGCTGAAGAATTTTTTGGGCGAGGACGGCGATCTTAGATCGCCATGACCACCACGGAGAAGGTCCGTCTCACCGGTCAGTGTAAAGAAGACTACGGACTGAATCGGTGCCTTCAAGCCATCGGTCTGCCGAAGAGCACCAATGGCGATGTTTCATCGCCTGCCTACCGGAAACGCCGACCCGACGGCTCGAGCGAAGACGACCAGCGACTGATGCAACACATCCGAGCGATCATTCGAGACCATCCGGATAATGGGTATCGACGCATTCTGCCCGAACTCCGGGAGCGCAGCGGCGAGACGGTCAACCATAAACGGCTTCGGCGTCTGCTTCGCGAGCATGAGTTAGGCCTGCCCTGCTGCCTCACGAAAGCGAAGCCCTCGCCCGTGCGGGAGATCCTGCGGGAGGCCTCCGGCCAACTCAACCTCCTTGAGGCGTATCTCGGCACCGATCACGAGCCGGATCCGCTGGAGGTCTTCTCGACGGATTTTACCGAACTCAGCTACGCCGAAGGCGCTCGCAAAGGCGCACCCGATGGCCGTGGTCGAAGTGGGCAGCCGGTGCGCGTTAGCCTGGGCCGTGGGCCCAAGTGCCAATCGCGAGCTCGCGTTGCAATGCTGGGAGCAGGTGCACGCTCGGATGGCCGCACTCAGCCGGTCGCTGGAAGGAAGCGTACTGCACAGCGACCGCGACAGCGTTTACACGAGCTCTGACTGGTTGCGACAGGTGCTGCTCGACGACGGCCTGCGCGTGAGCTACTCCGAGCGCGGGGCGAAGGATAATCCGTGGATTGAATCGCTCTGGGGCCGAATGAAGACCGAGATCGGTTCGCGGATCGTCGATGCGCAGACGCTGCCGGAGTTGGAGGGCGTCATCGACGAGCGCTTCCGCTACTACAACCACAGGCGGCGCCACACCCAGATCGGAAATCAGCCGCCCGTGCCCTGCCTTGTAAACCTGCACGACCACCCCGAAATAATCTACTCAGTAGCCTCTGCGGCGTTGCCGAGACGAGCGAAGCGACTCAAGAAGTAAATTAGCCCGCCTGATGGTACAAAAACTGGGCACCCATCCCGCTCTTTTCTCCGAGACTTAAGCGTAATAAGAGCGCAGGGTTATAGCGCTTGCTACATTTTTTATCATTCTGACTCCCCCCAATCGGCCCTTTCATGAACGTCCTTTATAATCGATCTCGTCGCCTCTGCAAGCGTTGCTTCGCGGTCCATGTAGCGCGGCAGGTATTTCTGGAGGGCGGGGAAGTAGAGTGAAAACACCTCCTCTCGGACCATGTACATCGTGTAGTTTTCGATTCCTTCTTCTTTCAAGGCCGTCCTCGTTACAGCTCCTGCGAAGTAAAAAAGGTACGCGTGCCAGAGACTTCGCAAGCCTTCTCCCTCCCCCTCCGTGACGTCTTCAATCGTCTCCGGAATGAAACCCGTCCGGGGCCGGATAAGCTGATGTCCTGCCTCGTGATACAGAATTTCCACCCAGCTGCCTTCGACAGCCACCCAGCTGCCCTCCATAGCGTTCTGCCCCTTGGACGGCATGACGACGTGAGTAGGAAAGACCGTCGTAAATGCGGTGTTTTTCTGTGACTTCCCGTAGTAGGTGACGTCAACCCGGATCTTGTACTCCGGCCAGTTCTCGTGGGCAAGGCTAGAAAGCCGCTCGGAGACGTTGTCCTCCGTGGTACGGACCAGATTCAGGTTATCTGACACGATGTTCTCGTTCGAGGCCTGCTGCTTATCCCAGAAGTGCTGGCGGTAGACGGAGTCAAATGTTTCTAAGCGGTCGGTGTGGTCTCGAAACTGCCGGGGAACTGACGAGAACTCCGTTGTGTCCTGGCGGATCACCCACTTTTTGAAGTCCTGCATGTACTCGCTGCTTCTGAGGTCTTTGTCGACTAAGTTGCGCTTGTAGAAGGCAACCACCTCTTGAAATAGGTTCCTCTCGGCCCCGTTGAAGTTATCTCTGACCTCTGTATCCACAGGACCGGAACGCTCCTCGCTCCCAGCGACGGCCACCTGGTGCAAAAAGTGGTGCATGTTCAGCCAGTAGTGGCTGAAGAAAGCAAATCGCTCACTCTCGGCTACGAAGCCTGGAAATTGATCGTCAGTTGGTGGAGCATCCTGAGTCTGTGCCTGAGCGGATGACAAGAGGCCCAGTCCAGCGAAGACGATAATTCCAATCGTAGTACCAAACGCTTTTCTCACGACCTGAACGGAATTGGATTTGCGGTTAGATCCGAGCGCTATAACGGACAAAGCACACCAGCGGTGGTCACGCCCCGCGGTAAGCACACGAGACGCTACGGTCATTCAAGGCGCAACGACACCGTCCGGTGCAGCATGATTATACACCATGTTATTTTTCTTCCTGCTGACCATTCCCTCCTTGGTTAGATGACTTGCTCTTCTTAGGTGGCTTTGTCTCAGGCATAGGAATTTTGAGGTTGAGAGTCGGAAGATTTCGGTCCTCTTGGATAAGACGCTTCTTCCGAGATTTCTCTCGTTTCTTCTTATCATCACTCATTGTGTGATATCGGTGTCGTAGAAAGTTTCGAAGTAGCGCTCTGCTTCTTGCTCTACCCGCTCTCTTAACTCGGGTCTATCTGGCAACGGTTTGGGTAAATGCCTTCCTCTGCTTCTTGTTTTCGGCTCCTGATGTCGAAAGTGAGGCTATTTATTTCCTCCCTTGTCAATTCTCCCTTTGAAACCGCATACCACTTTCGCTCCACATAGAGAGCAATATTCGAAAGTTCACCGTTAAGGCGACCGATTTCTTCAATCCTCTGCTCGAAAGGGAGATGATGCTTAACGGAATTGAATACCTGTGTTGCTGCGATTAACAGCGCCCAAAGCCATGGTACGCTTTGAGACACTGCCCAAATCGCGAGACTGGTACTGGAAACAGCTGCGACACCGAGATTTATTCTTCGCTCCCAGACCTCAGAAGCAACCCGGTATTCATTAAGGTATATTGTCTGCCCTCTAAGCTGGGTTAGCTCTGCCCAGTACCGTTCTTGGTGAGAATTGCTTTCAGGCATACAACAGAATTATTTTGCCAGAAAAAGGCACAGTATCCTATTGACACATTATCTGATTACATACTTGCCGCTCGTTGGTGTTGTATAACATCTTGCTATCTGGAATTACGTCCGGAGATCACGGATATCCGACGCATTATCACGAGGTTGCAAAGCACGGAGCATGCCGAAGCAAACTCAATCCATAAAAAATATAAGATACCACAAAGGGAATACACAAACTGAACGGTACATTTTTTGTTCGGACACTAACATATATACTACCAACGGTCGGAATTGCCCGATTGCCCCCCCAGCCATCGCGTTTGCACGTCTCTGAGCCTGCCTTCCAGGGCCCGGTCCAGACCTCTTCCGGGCGCGGCGTACTCCACAGGATCATCGGGTGTGGGACATTGGAGCGTCATGAGCCCGGGACGGAAAATCGATTGGCGTTCGCGCTTCCTGCACCGTATCTTCATCGCATGAGTCCATGAGCCGCTGCTTCGCCGGCGGCACACGCACGGCCCCGGCCGGGACAGCGGCTGCACCCGACGTCCGACCGCCAGCCTGTCCCACCACGATTCCGCTCCTTCTATGGTGACACCGAACACCGCCGAACCGACGTCCTCCCCGTCTCCCGCCGACCAGCTATCGGATCGCGAACGCTCCCTCTTGCGTGCGGCCGAACATATCCGCTCCCTCCGTGAACAATACTGGGACGCGCTCACCAACGGCCCCGCCTACGAGGCCAACCGACTGCAGGACGAACTCCGTCTCGCCCAGCACCGCTTCCGCGAACGCGCAAAACACAGGTAGCAAACCGCTGGTCTACCACTCATTCTGAATACCCACCGCCGCCGACGCCCCCATGCGTCGGCGGCGGTTTGCCATTAATCCCCCACCAAGCGGACCACGGGGCGGAACACCCGGACGCCTCACGGATCTAATTCCATCGTGGATACCCTACCCCCCTACCCCTTACATCCTCTCCTCCCACGTGCCATGAACACAGCCGAAGCCAGGACGCTCACCCTGACGATCGACGGGATGACCTGTGACCACTGCGTTCGCGCCGTCGAGGACGCCCTCGCAAGCATCGACTCGACGGAGGTCCAGTTCGTCGAGATCGGCGAGGCGACCGTTCGGTTCGACCCGGACCGGACCAACCGGGTCGAACTCGCCGCCGCCGTCGCCGACGCAGGATTCACGGTCCAGTCGTAGCCGACGCATCCAGCACCGCTCAGTACTGCCGTCTCCTCCCCTACGCACGCCGCACCACCATGGACATCAACGACGCCAAACGCGCCGACATCACGAACCGGCTCAAACGCATCGAAGGTCAGGTGCGGGGGCTGCAGCGGATGGTCGATGACGATCGGTACTGCGGCGATATTCTCAACCAGATCGCATCGGTCCAACAGGCCCTGCGCTCCGTGGGCAAGGTCGTCACCCGAAACCACCTCGAGACGTGCGTCACGGACGCGCTTCGCTCCGGCGATCGAGAGGCGGCCGAGGAAACATACGACGAGGTCATGGACCTTCTCTTCGAACAGATCAAGTAATACCGGCCCGCCCCTCCCTTCGCTTTCATCACACAACACGCGACGCGCTGTAGATGACGTCCCCTTCCGACATGCCGGACACCGACGCCCGCCCCGCCAGCCCGCCGAACGTCGACGCCCCGGGCGACGAGAACGCCAACACCGAGGCGGCCTGTGCCGTGGACGCCACGGCCGATTCCGGCAACAGCCGGCCCGAATCGGCCGCAAAGGCAGACGTGCAGCTACCAATACAAGGCATGCACTGTGCCTCCTGCAGCTCTCGCGTCGAATCCACCCTCCGAGATCTGCGTGGCGTAGAGCATGCAACCGTGAACCTTGCGACGGAGACCGCAGCGATCCGATTGCGGCCGGCGAACGGCGAGGGACCGTCCCTGGAGGACCTCTGCCGGGCCGTCGAGGACGTCGGGTACTCGGTGCCAACGACGACGCTGAGTCTTGAAATCGAGGGCATGCACTGCGCCTCGTGCTCTTCCCGCGTGGAACGCGCCCTCGCGGCGACCGACGGCGTCGTGAATGCATCGGTCAACCTCGCGACCGAAACAGCAACCGTTACCGTCGTCGAACGGGGCCCCTCGGAGCGGGACCTCGAGCGTGTCGTCCAGGACGCCGGCTACGAAGTGCGAACATCGTCCGGGGCTCGATCCCAGTCCCTGTCGGACAAGACCGCGGAGAAGGTCTCGACCGCCCGCCGGCGCATGTGGGTTGCCTGGGCCTTCACCGCGCCGATCATGCTGGGAATGGTCCTGCACATGGGCTTTGGCATCATGTGGCCGGATCCACTGGTCTTCCGTGGAGCCATGATCGCCCTTGCGGTGCCCGTGCTCGCCGGCGTGGGAATCACCACCTACCGGAGCGGCACGAAAGCCCTTCTGACGGGCGGCCCAAATATGGACTCGTTGATCGTTCTGGGGACCACGGCGGCCTTCGTGACGGGCCCGCTTTCATTTCTGATGCCGGTCGCCAGTTACGCCGGGGTGTCGGCTATGATCATGGCCTTCCACCTCACGGGTCGGTACATCGAGGAGTCGGCCAAGGGCCGGGCGTCCGAAGCCATCCGAACGCTGATGGAGCTGGAAGCGAAAACCGCTACCATCGAACGGGACGGCAGCGAGGTCGAGGTCGACGTATCGGACCTCCGCCAGGGAGACGTGATGATCGTCCGCCCCGGCGAGAAGGTTCCAACCGACGGGACCGTCGTCGACGGCGAGAGTGCTGTTGACGAGTCGATGGCCACCGGCGAATCGATGCCCGTCGAAAAGAATGCGGGGGACGAAGTGATCGGGGCCACCATAAATCAGGACGGCGTACTTCGCGTCCGCGCCACCCGGGTCGGGTCCGAAACCTTCCTTTCGCAGGTGGTCCGGCTTGTGGAGGAGGCGCAGGGAACGAAGGTACCGATCCAGGCCGTCGCCGACCGAATCACGGGCTGGTTCGTCCCGGCGGTGATCGGCGTAGCCGTGGCGACCTTGTCGCTTTGGTTCGTTCTCCCCACCTGGATGCACGCGCTGGCGGAATGGGGGCAGTTCCTTCCGTGGGTTCAGCCGGGCATGAGCACGATGACCCTTGCGGTTTCATCCATGGTCGCCGTGTTCGTCATCGCCTGCCCGTGCGCGCTCGGACTCGCCACCCCGACGGCGCTGATGGTCGGCAGCGGCCTCGGCGCGAAGAACGGCATTCTGATCCGCTCCGGGGAAGCGATTCAGACACTGAAGGACATCGGCATGATCGTGTTCGACAAAACGGGAACGATCACGCGCGGAGCGCCGGAAGTGACCGATGTCCAGCGCGTCGAGCCTGCGGAACCGAGTCAGTGGGACGATGAGGACGTGCTCGCCCTCGCAGCGGGCGCCGAGCGTGGCAGCGAGCATCCTCTGGGTCGCGCCGTGGTCCGCTACGCGGAGTCGCAGGACGTGAGCATTCCGGATGTAGACGGATTTGAGGCGGTCCGTGGGAAAGGCGTACGTGGTACCGTCGCCGGGCACCGGGTTGCTATCGGCACGCGCCGCCTCATGCAGGAATCCGGACTCGATCCCTCGGTCGCCGAAGAGCAGATGGACGCGCTGGAGCGCGAAGCCAAAACGGCTGTCATCGTGGCGATCGACGATACGATCATAGCGGTTCTGGGGATCGCCGACACGCTGAAGCCGGGATCGGAAGACGCTATCCGCGCCCTGCACGATGCCGGCATCCAGACGGCGATGCTGACAGGCGACAATGAGCGAACGGCCCATGCTATCGCCGACCGCGTGGGCATCGACCACGTCGTGGCGGAGGTGCTGCCCGACGGCAAAACGGACGAGATCCGGCGCCTGCAGGACGAATTCGGGCGAGTCGCCTTCGTGGGCGACGGGATCAACGACGCGCCGGCGCTGACACAGGCGGACGTCGGCATTGCGATCGGCACCGGCACGGACGTCGCGATCGAGGCCAGCGACGTGACGCTCGTCCGGGGCGAGCTGTCCGGCGTCGTGGACGCGCTCTCCCTCAGCAGGGCCACCTTTCGGACGATCCGCCAGAACCTGTTCTGGGCCTTCTTCTACAACGTGGTCATGATTCCGCTGGCGGTGATCGGCTGGATGCACCCCGTCCTCGCGGAAATCGCAATGGCGACCAGCTCAGTTACGGTCGTCGGAAATGCCAACCGGCTTCGGAGCCACGACGTGACATCCCGCGATGCCACCTGACGTCGCTCAAAGGTCGTCGCGCAGATCGGCGAGGAAGTCGCGCAGGTCGTGGAGTTCTTCCCGAAACGCACGCCTGCCGTGAACCCCCTCCCGTTGCAGCACCGCCCGGGCCCCGGCAATCGTGTACATCTCCTCCTTCAGCAGGTGATGAATACGCTGGACGATGTCGATATCGTCCTCCGTGTAGACGCGACGCCCGGCCCCGTCCTTCGTCGGATCAAGCTGTTCGAATTCCGTCTCCCAGTAGCGTAAGACGTGCGACTCCAGACCGAGGCGGTCGCTCACCTCCCCGATGGAGTAGCGAGTCGGCACGGGGTTCGAGGGCTCCAGATCCGACGGCTCGAGATCCGACGGTTCGTGCGCGTCACTACCAGGCGTCTCGTCCGTCGCCGGCTCTGGGTCCTCAGGGGCGTCCGACGCGGGGGGCGCCGGCTCTTTCGGCTGCCCGGCACCGGGAGCGACGTTGGAAAACAGGTCAGCGGGGGGTTGTCCATCCGGCGGGGACGACGTGTCGGTCATGAGCCCTGATCGGTGGGTTAGTCACGGGTGCGGAAGCGTCGCTACTGTGATTTAACGGTCCAGAAGTCGTAAGTGCAACCTCGGTGCGTTGACGGGGAGGCGCACCGGTGCCATCTTTCAACGTTCTCGGCTTTCCCGCTCCTCCCCCGCACCCGTGCCCTCCGACTCCTGGAAGTCCGACGCGTCGCTCCTCCTTGTCGTCCTGATCTGGGGGGCAAACTTCCCCATTCTTAAGGTCGCGCTTGAGGCGATGCCGATTCACGTGCTGAACGTGTTTCGCTTTATCGTGTCGGCCGGGGTACTGGGCGGGATGTACGTGTGGAGCCGCCGGGGGATATCCGCAGACGCTTCAGCCGGCGGGTTTTTCGCCCCGTTTCGCCGCCACGCGGGGCGTCTCGTCGTCCTCGCCGTCATCGGGTACGTACTGTACCAGGTCTGCTTCGTCGTCGGCGTAAACAACACCACAGCGGGAAGCGCCGCCCTGATCATGACGAGCGCACCCATGTGGACCGCCGTCATCGGGCGGATCACCGGGACCGAGCACCTGGGGCGCTTCGCCTGGCTGGGACTCATCGTGTCGATGTTCGGCACCGCGCTGGTCGTTGCTGCCGGCTCCGACACGGTTGCCGTCGGCGCGGGATCGCTCTTCGGAAACGCCACCATCCTGCTCGGGGCCGTCCTGTGGGGCGCCTACACCGCGCTCAACAAACCAATCGTGAACGACATCTCACCAGTTGCCGCCACCTTTTTCGGGATCCTGATCGCTCTTCCGATCCTCGGCATGATCGGCGCTCCGTACGCACCGGGCATCGCCTGGGGCGATGTGGACCTCTGGGTCTGGCTGGCCATCGTCTTCAGCGGAGGCCTCTCCACCGGGATCGCGTTCGTCATCTGGAATACCGCGGTCAAGAACGTCGGCCCGTCTAACACTGCGATTTACAACAACCTCGTCCCACTCGTAGCGCTCGCGGGCGGCGCCGTCTTTCTCAACGAGACGGTCAACGCATGGCAGATCGCCGGCGGGGCGCTCATCATCACGGGGCTCGTCCTCGTCCGGCGCTACCGGAACCGTACGCCGGCGTGACATTCGATCCCGCACGGCAACCGACAGCTGCCATGGCCGACCCCTTAGATGCCGATCATCTCAAATTCCGATCATCTCGAACGATGAGCCGGACACCGGATCTTTTTCCACTTCGATGCGCACGGGAAATGCCTGCTTCAGCTCCTGAAGGTGCGTAATCACGAGGATCTTGGAGAAGTCCGTCCGAACGGTCTGGATCGCTTCCACCAGTCGCTCGATCCCCTCGCGGTCCTGCGTGCCAAAGCCCTCGTCAATCACCAGCGTGCGAACGCGGACGCCGCTTCGCTCCGCAAGCAGTTGTGCCAGAGCCAGGCGAAGCGCGAAGTTCACGCGAAAGCTCTCCCCCCCGGAGAACGTCTCGTACGGCCGGGGAATGCCCTGCTCGTCGGTAATGATGATTTCGAGCGTCTCCTTCGTGCCGCCCGTCTTTTTGTCCTTTAGCGTCTCGAGACGCACGTGCATCTTGCCATCGGTCAGGCGTTCGAGCAGTACATTGGCGCGCTGCTCAATCTCGGGCAGCGTTTCCTCGATGATCAGCGACGGAATTCCGTGCTTGCCGAAGGCGCGTCGCAGGTGCCGGTACAGTCGGCGCTGTCGGTGGGCCTCCTGCCGCTCTTTCTTCGCTTTCCGAAGGGCCTTTCGATCGTCCCGCGCCTTATCGAGCCGTTCGTCCAGCATGCCCAGTTGTTTCTGGAGTTCGTTCAACTCGCCCTCGGCGGACTGCACCTCCCGGGCTTTTTCCGCCTGCTTCTCCTCGACCGCCTCCCGATCGCTTACCTGGTCCCGCAGGTCGCTTAGGGTGGACCGCAGTTCCTCCCGCTTTTCCTTTTCTGCATCGATCTTTTCCCGGATGCGCGTTCGCTGCGTTTTCCAGTCCTCGCGATTCTGCTGGGCGTTGACCAGGTCCTTCATGCGCCCGGCGGCCTCCTTCAGGTCCGCAAGCGTCCGTTTCACCTCCTGAAACCGATGCGGGTCGAAGTCGACATTCGAGAGTTGCTGCTCGAGTTGTTCGATCTGCTTTGGCAGTGGAGCAAATGCAGACCCGGTGTCGATGGCTTCCCGTAGCTCCTCGATCTGGCGTCCCGCGTCTTCGATCTTCCGCTCCAGTTCGTCGCGGCGACCCTCAAGATTGTCGATCTCGCGAAGCTGTTCGGTGTACCGGTCGATCTGCGCGGCCTGTGCAGTGAGCCGTTCGTAGGCCGCCGGGTCGAAGGGCAGATCGCTCAGCTTCTCTTCGATGACGGACCGCTGCTCCCGGAGTTCGGCTCCGTACGCGTTCTGGTTCAGCCTTCTGTAAATGCTCGCCGCGGTCTGCCGGTCGGCCTGCACGCTCCGAACCTGCGCATCCCGGGCTCGCTTCTGCTCTCGAAGCGTCGCCAGGCGTTCCTCGACACCGCTCAACTCCGTCCGATTCTCCTCCACACCCTGATACGCCTCCAGGAGATCGGAACGCCGGTCCCGCGCCGCGTCGATCTCGGACTTCAGCGTATCCAGTCTCTCATCGATCGCCGTGAGCCGCTCCTTCAGCGTAGACGCGACGTCCCGGGCGTGCTCATCCGTAAGCTCCGTGCCGCAGGTGGGACAGGTCCCCCCCTCGGCCGACCGGATGCGGTCCAGGTCGTCCGCTACCTGCTCTCGTTCTTCCGTGCGCGCGTCGACTTCGCCGACCCGTTCCTGCAGCGCCTCGCGCACCTTCGTGCCGCGCTCCTTGATTTTCGCCTGCTTGCGCTCCAGGGCCTGCTTCTTCTCCACCGCCTCTTTCGCCTCGGCGATCCGATCCTCCAGCGACGCCGACCGGTTGAGCTTTTGCTCGTCTTGCTGGATGCGCTGTTTGAGCGTGTCAAGCTCTCCCTGAAGCTGCTGCCGGAGGCCGACCAGCTTTGTGTCGATCGCAGACGCCTTCTCCTTCAGCGTTTCCCGCCGCTGGCGCACGCCGGCCAGGTTCTCCGCCTCAGATTTCGCCTTCTCCGCCGCCTTCAGCTTCTGCTTGAGATCCTCCTTCCGCGACAGCTTCGGACGGATTTCGTTCAGGGTTTTCCGGTTGCTCTTCCGTTCCACCTCCAGGCGATGCAGCCGCTTTTCGAGCTCATTCCGGCGGCGCTCCAGTTCCGACGTCTTTGACTCGACCTGCTTCTCGAGCCCGCGATGCAGGTCGCGCTTTTCATCCAGTTGCTCGCGTTCCTCCTGTAATTCTTCGTACCGCTCGTATTCCCGCTGAATCTGGTCGCTCCGTGCGAGCAGGTCGTCCGCCCCTTGGATTTTCTCCGCCAGTTCCTGCATCTCCTCACGGTACGACTGGACCCGCTCATCCAGGTCCTCCAGCGTGGAGGAAACCGAGTCGGCCTCCTGAGCTTTGGCTCGGAGGGAGGCGAGACGCTCGGTGAGGGCCTTCTCCTCCTCCCGCAATGCCTCGAGGTGCTCGGTTTGCTCCTGCACCGAAGACAGGATCTCTTGCCGCTCCTTCTTCCAGGTCGGTACGTCCTCCAGCCCGGCCTGCAGGCGCTCGATGTCCGCCTCCTGCCGCTCGACCTCGGTCCGGGCCACCTTCATCTTCTCGCGCGCCCCCTGCGCGAGTTCCTCGTACTTGGTCAGGTTAAGGATGTTAACCAGGATCTCCTTGCGCTGGCTCGGGCTCTTTTTCGTGAACTCGTCCGAGCGGCCCTGCAGCAAGAACGCCGAGTTGATGAACGTGTCGTAGTCCAGCCCGACGGTATCCTCAATGATCGCCTGCGTCTCCCGCTGATGCCCGGCGGTGAGTGGACGGTAGGCATCCTCGTCGGGCTCGTACAGCTGAAACTCCAGGTCGGACGTGGTGGTCTTTCCGCTCGCCGATCGGCTGAAAGAGCGCTTGACGCGATAGCGGGCCCCTTCCACGTCAAACGTGAAGGTTACCTCCATGTGGCGGGTCCCGATGCGGATCAGCTCGTCATCGGGCTTTCGCTTCCCGCTCGACTTGCGGGCTTCCCCCCACACGGACCACGTCATCGCATCCAGCAGCGCGGACTTTCCCTGCCCGTTCCGGCCCGACAGGCAGGCCACGTCGAATCGGTCGAAGTCGAGGGCAGGGGCCTCGGTCCCGTAACTCAGGAAGTTTTGCAGCTCTAATCGAACGGGTACCACGAGGGAATACGGCGAATAAAAGGAAAGCAGCTCGACGCGACATCGCGGGCCATTTCGGCCGCGGATCGCGGTCTCGATAGGCTCAAAAACGGCACAATCCGAGGTTTGATTCGCTCTCGGTGCTTCGGACAAGGCGTGCCGTTCAGAACCGTGCTCCGGTGTTTACCTTATGGAAGCTTTGGCGTATCTTCATTCGTGTCCTGAACATCCAATTGCACACCTTGTCCGAACGATCTGGCTTCGTCATGGAATCGCCTACGAGTAAACCGTATCGCACATCGTTTAGAACATCCAGTGAGGGGCTCGATCACGACACCGTCCCGATGCGCCTCTGGCGAAAAGCGAAGTCGCTGGGCACCTGGGATCCGGCGAGCATCGATTGCTCGAACGACGCTGCCGACTGGGCCTCGCTGGCAGACGAGGAACGAGACCTCTTGCTTCGACTCACCGCGCAGTTTGCCGGCGGAGAGGAATCTGTCACGCTTGACCTTCTTCCCCTCCTGATGCTGGTCGGCGAGGAGGGTCGGATCGAAGAGGAAATGTTTTTAACGTCGTACCTCTGGGAGGAGGCGAAGCACGTGGAGGGGTTCGACCGCTTTCTGCGCACCGTGGCCGGGGCTCCAGGAAACCTGGAGCACTTCTTCACGGATCCGTATCGGACGCTCTTCTTCGAGGAGCTGCCAACGAGCATGAACGCCCTGAAGACGGACACGTCCCCGGAAACGGTTGCGCGGGCCGCTGTAACCTACCAGATGATCGTCGAGGGAACGCTCGCCGAGACCGGGTATCATGCCTACTACACGGTTCTCGAAGAACGGGGCATCCTTCCGGGCATGCAGCAGTTCATTCGCAACGTCCAGCGTGACGAGTCCCGGCACGTCGGGTATGGCGTGTACCTGCTGTCTCGCCTCGTCGCCGAACACGGGGACCGCGTGTGGGACATCATCGATGAGCGGATGCAGGAACTGATCATGCTCGCGGTGAACCACATCCAGGAGACGCTCGGCGGTTACGACCCCGTCCCATTCGGGATCACGCCCGAGGATTTCGTCGAGTACGGCATGGGGCAGTTTCAGAAGCGCTTCGCCCGCATTGAGCGCGCCCGCACTCAAACGCTGGAGGAGGTACTGTACGACGGGAAGTCCGCACCTGTCGCCGGGGACGGCGCAACCGAGGATCCGGGCACGACGTCCGCGTCCCTCCCCTCCTGACCGGATCACGTGCGCGACGGTCAGGCCGCCGCCCGGGGGTTATTCCGGTGCGGCCTGTTCCGGCGTCCCGCTGGGATCGTCCGCTGGAGTGGTGCTCGAAGGTTCGGTTTCGGCTCCGTCGGGCTCGGCATCCGTCGCACTGGGCGCGTCGCCCTGCCCCTGCGGGTCCGTTGACTCGGCGGGATTGTCATCCTCGGGGGGGAGCGTCGGCCGGACGCTCTCTCCGAACGCCTCAGACGCCTGCCGGACTGCGGGTAGATACGCGGCCACGTGATCCCACGTACCCGGCAGCACCTCCGCTACGGGCGTGTACAGCATCGAGGCCTGCTGCGTCTCTTCGTCCGGAATGCCCGCCTGGGTCGAGACGAGGAAAAGCACGCTCAGAAGCAGAGCAGCCTTGAACGCCCCTAAAGCTCCCCCGGCTGCCCGGTTGGCGAACGTGAGATTCAAGGACTCGACCGCCGCTTCGATCATTCGGGCCAGCGCGATGATAATCAGCTGCACCCCGCCGAAGACAACAACAAACCCGACCAGCGGTGCTGTGGCCTCGGACAGACCGAGCCCGTCCGCCGTCAGCGCGCCGATCGGCCGCATCAGTTGAACGGCCAGGATGAAGGACACAACCAGCCCGATGATGCTTGCCACCTGTCGGATCGCACCGGCCATCATGCCGCGAACGAGTCCGCCGGCCAGAGCCACAACAATAATCCAGTCCAGATACGTCATAGTCGTTCGTTCGAGCGGCGGGAGGGTCGATCGCCGATGCTACGTTTCAGGAGATCCCGCAACGTGAACCAGTTGCACGCGGGCAAGATGCAACAACAACGGGTTGCGCGTCCGCCGACGACCGCTTTACCCGAGCTTTTCCTTCACGATCTGCTGCACGCGTGATCCGTCGACCTTCCCGCGCAATTCGCCCATCGCGCGCCCCATCACGGCGCCCATGTCGGACATGTCCGTGGCGCCTACGTCCTCGATGATCGCGTCGAGGGTCGCCTCGAGCTTCTCATCGGACATCGGCTCGGGCATGAACTCCTTCAGGACCTCGAGCTCCTCCTGCTCTTTCTCAACGAGGTCATCCCGACCGGCCTCCTCGAACTGTTCGATGGAGTCCTTTCGCTGTTTCACCTCCTTTCGAACGACCGCAAGCTGTTCCGACTCGTCCAGTTCCGCGTCATCTCCCTGACGCTTGTCGATCGTCTTGTTCATGAGCGCGGACCGAAGGCTGCGAAGCGTCCGTAGTCGAACTTTGTCGCGCGCCTTCATGGCATCCTTCATTTCCTGCGTGACGCGCTCCATGATGGAAAGGTCTGACATGGCTACGTGGTAACATTGGACAATCCGATGAAATGAGGGGCGCGGACATCTGCACCGGCACAACTGCAGGGCCGGTCATCGCGCCATCTTTCTCAAACCCTCCCGCACCGCTTGCGGTCCGGACCCTCCGCCCAATTTAATACGAAAGGCGCTAAACCGCCCCGCCATCTAAGGCTGTGCAACGGTACGCGGCGGGCGGCTTCGGGGGCGGACTCAGATTTCTTCGCCGAAGCCGTTCTCGAACAGGTCCTCCAGCGCGTCCGCGGCGTCGTCTTCATCGTCCCCCTCCACGACGAGCATCAGCGTGGCTCCCTGCTCGGCAGCGAGCGTCATGACGCCAATAACACTTTTCGCATTGATCTCGTACCGGTCGCGGCGGAGGAAGACCTCGCTCTCGAACTTCGACGCCGTCCGCACGATCATCGACGCCGGGCGCGTGTGAATCCCCGCTTTGTTTCGGACGGTTAGCTCTCGTTCAATCATGCGATGCAGTCGATCGGGTACCGGTACAGCGTCAATGGGAGCGCGCCTGTAGCTTTTCGAGGAGCCACATCAGGTGATGCGTCGCAGCGGTGTCGGGAAGCACGGAGAGCCGATCAAATGCATCTTCGGTGTACGACGCAACCGCCGACCGGGCCTCATCGAAGACGCCCAGCGCCTGCATGCGTCGCCGGGCCTCGGGGACCTCGTCGACCGAGATGCCACCGTCGAGGAGGCGGCTGAACCACTCTCTCTCATCTCCATCGGCCGCCTCGAACGCTTTCAGCGTGACGTACGTTCGTTTGCCGTTCTTGAGGTCGCCGCCGACAGCCTTGCCCCAGTTTTCGTCATCCGCCGTGACATCGAGCAGGTCGTCCTGGATCTGAAAGGCGCGCCCCGCCTGTCGACCGGCCTCCGCCAGCATGGCTACGTGATCGTCCGAGGCGCCGCCGGCAACGGCGCCGAGTTCGAAGCACGCAGACAGGAGAGCGGCCGTTTTCCCATCGATCATTTCGAGGTAATCTTCGACCGACACGTCCGCGGTCGTTTCGAAATGGGTATCGAGGCGTTGCCCGATGCAGAGCTGCTCAACCATGCGGTTGTAAATCGCGAGCAGCGGTCGGGCGGGGAGTGCCTCGCTCGCGGTCAACAGCTCGTAGGATAGCGCAAGCATGAGGTCGCCGGCGAGGATCGCGGTGCCTTCGTCCCACTTCACGTGCACGGACGATCGGCCGCGCCGCTCGGTCGCTTCGTCCATGATGTCGTCATGGACGAGCGTGAAGTTGTGGAAGATCTCGACCGCGAGGGCGACGTCGAGCACGTCCTCATCTTCGGCCCCGTATGCCTGCGACACGAGCATCACGATCAACGGGCGCACCCGTTTTCCTCCGCCGCGCAGTACGTAGCGGATCGGATCGTACATCAGATCCGGCGCGCGGTCGGAAAGGCAATCGATAAGGGCATCATCGATGCGGCGTCTCAGGGAGTCGACCCGGGCATCAGAATCGGGCGTAGAATCGATCATTCTGCGGACTCGCAGGCAGTGGGGCGGACGGACGAGGAAGCTACGCGAGGTCGTCGAGGACGCCGTTGATGCGTTGGTAGACGTCCTTGATGTCGCCCGTGCCATCGACGCGCACGAGCAGCCCGCGGCCTTCGTAGTAGTCCTCGAGCGGCTGCGTCTCCTCACGGTACACGTTCAAGCGGTTGCGTACCGTTGCGGGCCGATCGTCATCGCGCTGTATGATCATATCCGCATCCACGTCCTCCGGAGGCGGGTTGTGGTCCAGGTGATATGTGGTTCCGGTCTGCCGGTGCACGCGGCGTTTCGACAGACGATCGACAATCACATCGTCCGGGACCTGCAAGCTGATGCACGCATGAATCGGCGCCTCGTTTTTCTCCTCAAACTCCGTAAGCCACTCCGCCTGCTGCGTGGTGCGCGGGTAGCCGTCGAGGATGAAGTCGTCGAGCCCGCGTTCGGCAATCGCGTTTTCGGCAAGCTTACGCACGACTTCGTCGGGGACGAGCTCCCCTTTCTCGACATACGACTTGGCCTCCAGCCCGACCGGAGTTTCATTTTTCATGGCCGTGCGAATTATGTCGCCGGTCGCGATCTGCTCCAGGCCGCGATTGCGCTCAAGACGACGTGCCTGCGTACCTTTCCCCGCGCCGGGCGGGCCAAACAGAATGATTCGCATAGATTTTCGACGGGCGTGCGTTCTGTGGGATGGATGATGGGTAAACCGGGGCATGACACCCCGGGACGGCGCAATCGGCCGCACACCGATGCACCGTTACGTCCTGTACGTGGACGCTAGAACAGGTTGTCTTCGATTGTCTCCTCCAGATTGGCGTTCGCGATCACGTTTTCGATGACGTCACGGGCGAGCATCGTAATCGCCGTGCGTGCGATCATCTCGACCACTTCTCGCATGAAGCCGGCGGACTGGCCGCTTCCGGAGCGGTCGTCGTAGACCACGAGAGGGACGCGCTCTTTCAACACGCCCTGGACGGCCTCTTCCACGTCCTCCCCCTTCCCAATGGCGTCACGCACCTCATCTCGAACGGCGTCGATGTACGCCGACGTGAGCTGGCGGTGGCGCTGCTGCGTCCGACGACGTTTACTACCGCCGAACGCCCAGCCGACGGCAAGCCCTGCGACCACGGCTCCGCCGACGCTCCAGAGCGGGTTTTTCGCGAGGGTGTCACGGACCACGTCCTGGGTGGACGAGATCTCTCCCTGCAGCGAGTCGAACCGATCATTCATGGCCTCGGTGACGGACTGCAAGCGAGCTTCGAGTTCAGCCTTGCTTGGCTCTTTCGGCATGAGGTGAGAAACGGAATACAGAAAGAAGGGAACGCGAGCGGGGCCGACGTGCGCGATTGACGGCTTCCGGAGATTGGGAACGCTCAGGCGTTGGTCGACGGCCCGCCGTCGGTGCCCGCTGCAGCTTGGTCGTCATCGGAGGACGTCTGGGTCTCGGATCGGTAGCGGTCGCCACGGAGGCGGCGAAAGAGTTTCGTCTCAACCACGATCGGATGCCGCTTCGCAACGATAACCACCACGAAAGAGCAGACTGCAAGCACGCCGAAGACGATCAGGAAACCCCAGAAGGGCTGTCCGAGCGCCCACCCGAGACCGAGAGCGAGAGTCGTCAGTCCGAAGAGCCCCGTGAAGAAGGCGAGGATGGCCAAAACGATGCCGAGAACCGCCTGACTGGCTGCGTCGTCGATCTCGTCGTTGATCTCACGAACGGCAAGGTCGAGCCGCAGGTCGATCCATTCACGCAGGTCCTGGACGATGCCCCTGGTTTCCTCCGTCATCCGCTTCAGTTTTCCTCCTCTCCGCGCGACGGGCGGCGAGGGGCGATCAGAGCCCGGTCGGTCGGGAAGCGATTCCATAGATCCAGGGGTTGCTGGCGGGAAGACGCGACACGGATAATATAGGGTGCGCGGTCGGGAGTGCAAGTGAATATGCCGTCAGCAAGACGCCCCACGCGCCGATGCGCACAGATTCGTGCTTTCGTTTCGCACTCGTAATAAATCCAGCACAGCATCGGTTCGATCCGTCCATCCCCGTCGGCCCTGGGAACGCGTCGAATGGCGATGGTTGATTCCCATGCCCGCACTTCCGATTCTTGTCGTCCCGTTCGAGACGGATGGGCCGGCTTGCTCTCTCTCGCTCATCGATCACCTCACCTACATGCCCAGCTTTCAAACCGAGACGACGCCGAACCCCAACAGCCTGAAGATTACGACCGACGGGGGGCGTTTTATTGACGAGGGGCTGATCTCGGCGTCATCGGTCGACGACGTGCCGGAGGAGACGCTCGCGCACCGGCTATTATCGATAGACGGCATCGCGGACGTCCTTTTGCTACCGGCCTTTCTTACGATTTCTCGAACCGACGGGGAAGCGTGGTCAACGCTCATGCCGAAGGTCGAGGCCGTTCTGACGCAGCATTTTGCGGAACGAGAAGACGCTACGTAGCAGATCGGCAACAGCCGCCTGCATCACGAGGCCTGCTCAGACGAGGCCTGCTCAGCCAGGCGATTGAGAAGCACACGTACTCGACGCGTCAGAAGCGGTCTGCGGTGCACGTAGCCGGGCTCCAGCAGAACGATGTCAAGGTTTCGGAGGGTATCATTCTGCAGCGATTCAGGCAGGCGGCCCTGGACGCTTGAACGCGCGATCACGGCTCCGATGTCGGTGTGATGCTCGTGAATCCAGGACGCCACGTCTTCTATCCCCTCGTATTCGCTCCAGCGAAGATGAGCGCCGCGCTGCGGCTCCGGACCTCCCCGACTAACAAGAAACTGCATACCGGCAGCGTACGCGTGGGAGGCGTCCTGCGCTTCCAGAAAAGCGCGCTGCATCTCGAGGGCCCCGGGCGTGTCTTCGTGCGCTGGAAACACCCCTCGAAAGTCTGCCATCGCCTCCAGCATCGGATCAGGAGTCAGATCTGCAGGCGCCCACAGCACCTTGAGCGCGGTCGGGGCGTACCCCTCGTGAAGCAGCGCATCTTCGGCCAGGTTGTGCCGCTCCTCGTCCGGCTCCGATCCGTCGATGATCCCGACACCGTAGCCGGCCGGGCCTTGCACGATGGCCTCCGTATCGCCGCCCCTGGCGAGCCATGTCTCACGAAGCGAATCGCCCGTCTCACCGCGAGCGAGGACCAGCACATCCGCTCCGTCTGTTGCGCCCTTCGTGCCCGCCTGAACGACCTCGATCTTCAGACCGTCGACAGGATGTGTAAGGTCTTGAACGAGGGCAGGAACGATCGCCGGAGACACGTCCGGGACGATGCTTCGTACACGGTAGCCCATGGCCAGAGCTGCCACCAGCTCACGCAGGCCGTCCGCCGGTGTCGATGAACCGTGCTGGACGCATACCGTGACCTCCTCTCTGGTCGCGTCGGATCTGCCTCCGCCCCATTCCCGCACGGCGTCCGCGAGAGACGCGGGGGTCACGATCGAAGCCCACTGGTTCAGTGCGAAGGCGATGGCTTCGTCGGTGAACGTGTTGTTTGCATCGAGCGTGGCCTGCTCGGCGTCCGCTCGACGATCGTACTCCGCCTCCGACCAGTGCCGGGCGACGTGTGCGATACCATCGATGCGCGCCCGTGTGCCGGGATCGAGCGATGCCAGAGCAGCGCTCCCCTCCCCGTCCACCGCGTCTTCAGGGAGAGCTGTACTGCCGTGATGGGACGAATCGGACACAGGCGAGGGTGAGGAGTCGTCGGTCATGAACGGATGGACCTACAGGTGGGCGTACGAGCGATCTGAATCCGAAAGCGCGGGGGGTGTTGGATCCCGCACCGAAAAGTGGAGCCATATAAAACGCGCACCACCGGAAACGATCCGTGAGTGCGCGCTCAGACCCGGCGAGTGGCCGGACGAGATGTCGCCAAGGCTTACTGATCGTTCAGCTTCAGGGTGCAGCCGAAAGCCTTCGTGTGAGCGACTGGAATGTCTTCCCCCGCAATGACGGCTTCGATCGCATCGCGAAGGTAGGCGTTTTCTACGTTATCTGCCGAGGCCGGGCTGTCGTCGATTGTGCCGGCATACACCAGCGTCGACGTGTCGTCGAACAGAAATACGTGGGGGGCTCGAGAGGCACCGAGCGCGCGAGCGAGGGCTGCCTCATTGTCGCGAATGTACGTCACTCTGTAGTCGTTCGCCGCCGCCCGCTGGGCATTTGCCTCTTCCGACTCCTGAGGATAGGCGGTCGCATCGTTCGAGTTCACCAGGACGAATGACACGCCGCTCTCCTGCACAGCCGTGGCGAGCTCCATCACACGGTCCTCGTAGCGGTCCACCCAAGGGCATTGATTGCTCCAGAAGACAATCACCGTCGCGGTTTCGCCCATCAGCGACGACAGGGAGACCGATTCGCCATCTGTGGTCGTGAAGGACGCTGAAACGGACGGCATGTCCGAACCCAGCGGCAATTCCTGTACCTGCGCGGTACCGTTTCGTGGAAGCGAAAGGCACAGGGTGAAAACGATCAGCAAAGGCAGGACGCGGGCGAACGGCGCTGGTGCGGTGGCGGGTGCTACGTCAGGCAGGCGCATAAAACGTGCAGTCGGTTGAAACTCCGGCGAGAAAAGCTGAGCCTTAGGGCCCCATAGATTTATGTGCGAATTTCGTGCCTTTGGCTACAAGGTACCGTCCCACAGACCCGAAGTGGGTTCGTGAACGTCATATGCAAGGGCGCTTCTCAGGCACGATGCTGCGGTCTCAAGTAAACGAGCCGCGACGCACCCCTCGGAAGTATCAGACGCGGAGATGTCCTGACCCGCATGTCGACTTGAGAGCCGTAGAGACGACCTGCAGTCGCCGAACCGCGCGGCCCGGAGAGGCAAAGAGGGTGACGGGCTATTCTACTTCGGTCGTCCGTCCGAGTGTTCGTCGCGCCATCTGCTTGTTCAGGGCGAGAAAGATGACGATGGCCAGGCCCCACTGTAGAAGGCACGTCATGACGGAGAAGGGTTCCAGCGGATTGAACCAGCTGTCCGGGGCATAAACCGCCGCCGATTGCCAGAGCCACCAGCCGAGAAGAACGACGGCCTGCATGGGCACGAGGACGCCGACGAGCACCTCCCAGACGCGTCCGGGGTCACGATCGTCCTTGATCGAGGCGATAGCGTCGATCCGGAAGTCGCGCACACCGTACGAGATCACGGCGGTGGCGACGAGCGCCCCGGAGATCAGCAGCCCGATGCCCCACACAAAGTCCTGATTCGCGAAAATGTCCAGGTTGAGCGCGGAGGGGACGCCGAAGAGGAAGCCGAATCCGCACACCCCGAGAATAGCGTGCTTTCGATCGACGCCGAAGTCCACGAATGTGCGGGTCGCGAGCTCGACCATGGAGATGAGCGAGCTGAAGGCAGCGAAGGAGAGGCCGAGAAAAAAGAGAACGGCGAGCGTCGATCCGAGCGGCATCTCGGCGAAGAGGCGGGGCATCCAGATAAAGGTAAGGCCCGTCCCGGCGGGTCCGCTGGTCTGCATAACGCCGAGGATTTCCTCTTTCGGCATTGTCGCACCGAGCGTCGCGAAGACCGTCCCGAAGATGATCATGCCTGCCATCAGTGAGACGATGTTGTTGCCGATGCCCGTGATGAACGCGTTCGTCACGACGCCGTGTCGACTCTGCATGTACGCAGCGTACGTCAAAATAAGCCCCCACCCGGCGCCCGTATCCCACGCGTTCTGTGTCAGCGCTTCGAGCCAGATCTCGGGCCGGGTGAGCTGCTCCCACTGCGGATTGAACAGGAAGGCGATCCCGTCACCCGCCCCCTCGAGCGACAGCGTCCAACCAAGGGCGACAACCACGATCAGAAGCAGCGTCGGAATCAAGACCTTGTTGACGGACTCGATCCGACGCACGCCGGTCCATACCGCGAAGGCTCCGAACGCCATGGCGGCGGCGTGAAACATCAGCGGGGTGTACCCCGCCTGGAACCCATCCCACACCCCCTGAGCGGATTCCTGCGTCAGTGGGAGCGGATTGGTCAGCATTTCCACGAAGTAGAAAATGCACCACCCCGCCACCACGGCGTAGTAGAACATGATGGCGGATGCGACCATCCCGACGAACGCGCCCATCCAGGCAGACCGCTCGCCGGCGACGCGAACGAAGGTGCCGACCACGCCGCTTCGCCCCTTCCTGCCCAGGGCGTACTCCGCGATGATGAGAGGAATGCTCCATAGAAAAAGGAAGGTGATCCAGGCAATCAGGAATGCCCCGGCCCCTTCCTCCCCGCCATTGGTTGCCGCGATGCGCGGGAAGCGCCAGATGTTGCCGGTTCCGACCGCGATCCCGAGTACGCTCAGGATCAATCCAAGACGGGACGAGAATCGCGGTTGATCGGACGAAGCCATGCGACGAGATGGTGGTTAATTGCAGGAAACGCAGGTGCTGCGCGGTTCACATCAGCACAGGTGCACGTACGAAGAAAGCGACGCGCTGCCAGACATGCCACCGCGGGTGCCCGGACCGCTGCCGGATCGGCCCTCGGGTCACCGCACCGACGGCTGGAGGGTCGACCGCTGCGTCACGAGCGAGTCCGGCAGGTCGGAGGGCGACGCTGGAAACCGAACCGGGTAGTACTCGAATCCCAGGTAGGCGTCGAGCTGGTCGTCGTAGTGACTCGGATGGAGCGGATCGCCACTCTGTCCGCCCGGCACCACGGCAGCGGCACGTGGCGGGGCAACGGAAAAGTCGATGACGAGCCGCTGGCTCGCGCTGTGGGTCGTCTCTCGTCCTCTCGCGGGTGACACCGTCGCGTCGAAGCCCGGGTAGGGCATCGGGCCGCGCCACAGAGGACGGAGTTGCTCCGAACGCGTCAAATGGCGAAACATGACGCGATGGTGGTCGCCCCATCGCCACGCCGAGGGGTCGTCCCCGTGCGCAGATCGGAGGCTGTCGCTCGC